>JACRNA010000018.1 GCA_016219445.1 Candidatus Amesbacteria bacterium | reverse complement strand
GTCTGGAATATATGCGTCTCTTTCTACCGCCGGTAAAATAATATTTTTTGCTATCTCACCCGTAGCTGCATTGGTACTTCCAATAGTGTCAAAAAAAGCTAATAAACCGAGTACCACCAGAAAAGATTTATTACTTTTGACTCCAATAATAATGTTTATTGGAATTTCTGGATCAGCAGCTTTCTTTTTGTTTCCAAAATTGATTGTTACTACTATATTTAGTAACAAATTTGGTGATGCAGCGATATATCTACCACTATTTGGACTTGTAATGCTAGCCTATTCACTTTCCAATATTTTTGGGAGTTTTTTGGTGGGATTAAATAAATTTAGATCTATTTGGATTGTGATCCTGGCATTGATTATCCAGATCATATTAATAAATATATTCCATGCCAATATTTTTCAAATTATTTCTTCAATGGGATTAGTCTTTTTTGCACAAAGCATGATATTATTTGGCTATTGCTGGTATGCGACAAGAAAAACAGATTGATTTATCGGTAGTTATGCCGGTATATAAACAAGAAAATAAAGTAGTGCCGTATCTTAAAAATTTGGATAAAGTTTTGGCGGGGTTAAACACAAATTATGAAATTATTTGCGTAGTGGACGGCTTTTTAGATAATACTTTTAAAAATGCCAAAAAATACGTTAATAAAAGAATTAAGGTCGTGGGTTATGAGAAAAATCAGGGCAAGGGCAACGCCGTCCGGTACGGCATGTCTCAGGCTAAAGGCCAGATAATCGGTTTTGTAGATGGAGGATTTGATCTTAAATACACATCCATTCCCTTGGCCTTGGAGCATATGAAGTGGTACGGCGCCGATATTATTATCGGGTCCAAACGCCACCCGGCTTCAAAAGTAATTTACCCCTGGCAAAGACGGATTTTGTCTTGGGGGTACCAAATGTTGGCCAGGATTTTGTTTGGAATCAATGTCCGCGATACCCAAGTAGGGATGAAATTTTTCAAGAAAAAAGTTGTTCAGAAAGTTTTGCCCAGGCTTTTAATAAAAGAATTTGCTTTTGATATCGAAATGTTGGCCGTAGCCAACCAGATGGGTTTTTCCAAAATTTATGAATTTCCCATAGAGTTAAAATTGGAATTTGGGACATCTACAATTGCATCCGCCGGTTTTTTTAAAACGGCCTGGAGTATGCTTTGGGATACCATGGCCGTCTTTTACCGCCTGAAAATCCGGCGCTACTACGATGATAAAAATAAAACGCATTGGTTGAAAAATATATGAATGCCGAACAGCAATTCGTTGTAGGTTTTGTGGAGAATGAGACAAAGAGAATAGAATCTTTTTTAGATAAATTATTACCCCATTTGGAGGTGGGAGAATTTGTCATCGTGGGTGGGTTGGCCATTCGCTTTCATTTAGCCTCTCGAGGGGTAGAATTTCCCACAAGACCGTTTAACGATTTAGATTTGATTGTAAAGACAAGCCGTACGCTCAGACCATCGGTGACGAGAGATTTTTTAATTAGTCACTATCATCTTATCCCTGGCCAAGTTCCATACATAGCGCTGGTTGATGCGGTTAATCACATGAAGGCAGATATCTTTAGTTATGATCCGGCCCCAGAAAAAGTTGTAGCTGTGGGTTACAAAAATTACCATCTCGATATTGTGAGTGTGGAGGATCAGCTGGCTAAAACAGTGGCTGATTGTACTCGAATATTCACAGACAAATTTGCTCTAGATCCAAAACAAATTGCTGATGCCAAACTGTTGATGGAAATTGCAGACATGGAAAAAGCTGAGCGAATTTGGCGCTCTAGAGTATTTTCCCAACATCCAAAATCTCTAATAGATGAATTTGCGGACGTGTTATCAGCGGCTGAACAGTTTCCCAACCGCTTGAAGAAAAATCCGTTCAGAAAGCCCAGAGATTATGTTTGTGCAGAGTGTGCTCCTGTACTCGAGTTCCCTCTAACAACGTTAGACAAAATACACGATATTTTGCGACATGACGATTAATAATAAAATGACTAATTTGCGGAAGGTCATTTTTCTGGAATATAAATTTGGTGATTATAATACCGAGACGTTATATTCTTCTGGCGCCAATGAGGTAGTAGCTTGGATGGATAGACTTAATGATCAAAGGCTACGCCAACTTAGAAATTGGGGCATTAAGTTAACTATTTCTTTCAGTGCATTTTCTGACAATATTTGTCCATTCGATCCTAAGTCTGGGGCTATTTTAAAACAAGCTTTACGAAAAGCGATGGCGTATCATCCTGATGGAATAGTCTTGGATCACTTTAGATTTAGAGGTCGATGGGAACAGTCTGAAGAAAAATTAAAATACGTGCTAACTCATGAACCTTGTCAGCATTGCCGGAGAACAAATAAAGGACGGTTGTTGGCCAAAATTGCTAGCGAAATAAAGCAACTTGTTTCCAAAGAAATCGAACTGGGATACTATGCCGTACCAGTTGAATATGGCCAGTTTCCCCAATTTGGTCAAGACCACAAACTTTTAACCAAGGTATTTGATTACTCTAGTCCCATGTTATATCACCGGATGCTAGGAAAATCGGTTCAGTACATTCACTCGTTTATACGGTATTTAGCGGATCTAAATAACAAACCAGTTGTCCCCGCCATTGCTATCAAAGACATGCCGGATGACTTACCGGATCAAATCAATGAGTCAATTTTGAGACAGGAGTATGAGCAAGCAACTTTACCGCCATCGGTTGGAGTATGCTGGTTTTCCTGGGACGGGGCTATAGAAAAGCATAAAACTGGGATAATTGCTAAAATCTGGAAGTAATGCATAAATTTTGGCTGATAACTGGATTATGTCTGATTTTTGCGCCTTTGGCTAGAGCGGCGGATGATAAATTTATTACCATAGTTAATCCGGTGCGGATTTCTACATATAATCCTGATCCGGCGGCCAGCATCAAAGCTCAATATGGAGTAATAAGCAAGTTTGATTTACCGGCCACCTGGCTGGTTACTTTTGGTGTTTTAGATAAACCGGATTTAGTTTCAGAAATAAAAGATTTTAATAAAAAACAAGAAATTGGTTTGTTTTTAGAAGTGACTGAGAATTTCGCCAAAAAAGCCGGGGTGGACTACCACAAAACCGGTTCGTGGCACTTTGCCAACGCCGTCTTTCTTTCCGGTTATACCCAAGAAGAAAGAATCAAGTTTATTGATGCCGTATTTTCCAGGTTTAAAGACCAATTTGGTTATTATCCCGTTTCAGTGGGGGCGTGGTGGGTGGATAGTTTTTCATTGCAGTATATGCGCGATAAATACGGGATCATTGCCAATTTAGGGGTAGCTGATCAGTACTCGACCGATAATTATCAAGTCTGGGGGACTTATTGGTCCACCCCGTATTATCCCAGCAAACTTCACGCCGGCATTCCCGCCTCCGGCTCGGACAATAAAATAGGAGTAGTTACTCTGCAGTGGGCTCCGCGCGAGCCCAGACGGGGGTATTACAGCAGTTTATACAGTACCCAAGATTATTTCACCACTCCAAAGCTGGATATCAATTATTTTTCCCGGCTAATTAATATATTCTCCCAAGTTACCGTAGGTTTGGAAAGCGACTTTACACCTGAAGCGTATGGGGGTGAATATACCAAACAAATGCAGATTGTGTCTCAAAAAGCCGCCGCCAAAGTGACCATGAGCCAATTCGCCAAATGGTACACGGATAAATTTCCGGATATATCGCCTGAACAACAGATTGAGTCAGACGGCATGGTATGGTATCAATCGCCCTTTTATCGGCTAGGGATAGACAAAACAAACAGTCAAATTATTGATTTCAGGATTTACCCCGCAAATTATCGAGAGCCTTATTATTTGTGGCCCAATAGAGAAAAAGATTTGCGCATAAACATTCCGTCTTTGATAGATTCGGTACAGGATCCCTCTGAAGCCTGGAAAATCACAGACCTGAATATTAAAACACTGCCGAAGTATTTTGAATCTAAAAATGAACCTCCCCAAAGATTTTTCAAATCAAACTTTATTTCGCTAAAGAAATCGGGCGATACCTGGCGTGTAGAGATAAACAACAACTTTAAAGACGGAGAGATATTTAGAGATTGGAGTTTGGAGACAAAACACTTGTTCAAATCTCCTAAAAATCTTCTCAAAACAATTATTTCATTTGACAGGAGTAAATTCAAAAAAGAATATTATTGGATTTCTCCGGAAGAAATTGTCGGCTTGGACAAATTGAGGCAATTGCCCGCCGGTAAAGTGCTGGTTTATGACCGCGAATGTTTGCAGTGTGAGTATTTTGGGGGACGTAAGCCGGCAGTTTTTGGCAATTACAGAAATTACATAAAAAAATATTCGGGGAAAAACATAGTGTCAAGCAGGGAAATCGACCGAAATGTTATAGCGGCGGGGAAAATAAAATATATCTATCTGGTCAAATATGATCCCGACGGGGAGAAATTGAAGCAGTCTCCCGGCGACTACGGTATCGAAAAAATATTTGAGAATGCCGCTATCCAGATATGGGAAGTAGTAAAATAACTGGATGAATATATTGATTTTGTCGTGGAGAGGGCCTGGGCACCCCTCGGCGGGAGGAGCAGAACAATCCACTTGGCAACACGCCGCAGGTTGGATCAAAGCCGGGCATCAGGTCACCTTGTTAACCGCCGGATTTGTTGGTTGCCAGCCTAGAGAAACCAAAGACGGTATTAACATATTAAGATCAGGAGATCAGTTTATTGGGGTTCGCTTATCGGCCTTTTTTTGGTATTGGTTTGGCAAACATTCAAAGATAGATCTGGTAGTGGACGAATTCCACGGGATTCCCTTCTTTACACCTGTTTGGGTGTTTAGATCAAAAATCCTGGCCTTCATCCACGAAATAGCAGGTCCAGTATGGCATCTCAATCCTTGGCCTAAGCCTTTCAATATGGTTCCAGCTATAGTTGGCAAGTACGGAGAGCCTTGGATGTTCAGATTACTTTATAAATATATTAATTTTATGACGGTTTCCGAATCGACCAAGATGGATTTACAAAAGAATAATATAAAACATATAACTGTAATAAACAATGGAGTTTCATTGCCTCCAAAGTTACCTAATATAAAAAAAGAAAAAATATTTACTATAATATATTTATCCGCCTTGGCCAAAGATAAAGGTATAGAAGACGCTCTAAAAGTCTTTAATTTATTAAAGACTCGAGTTAACAATATTAAGTTCTGGGTGGTTGGCAAGGGTATTCCAAGTTATGTTTCTTATTTACAAGATATGTGTCCTGAAGCTAAGTTTTGGGGATTTGTCAGCGAAAATCTAAAATTTGAACTTTTGACTCGGGCTAATGTCATGTTAAACCCATCCGTTCATGAAGGCTGGGGATTAGTCAACATCGAAGCTAATGCCTGTGGGACTCCAGTGGTTGGTTATGATGTTTCCGGAATAAGGGATTCGGTAGTTAATGGAACGACCGGAATACTGGTCGAGGCTGGTCGTGTAGATAATTTAGTAAAAGCAATCTTGCAAATTAAATCTGGATTTATTAAGAGCAATGAATGTAAAAGATGGGCAGGTAATTTTACATGGGATAAATCTACTTCAAATAGTTTAAAATTTATCAATAGTTTATGAAAGGTGTCAGCTTTATTATCACCACTCTTAACGCCCAGCGTAGTCTGGATAAGAGTCTGTCGTCAATCTCTACTCAAAAATTTGATAAATCAAAATTTGAAGTTCTAATTCTGGACGGTGGAAGCACCGATCAAACAAAAAATATTGCTCAAAGATATTCAAAAATAATAAATATTCAGTTTATCAGCGCAGGAATGAAAGAAAATCAGGAGGGTCGAAGATTGCTGGGATTTAATAAATCAAAGTTTGATTATATCTGTATATTAGACTCAGATAATTACTTAGACCAAGATGATTGGGTATCACAAATGACAAGACCTTTAGATAATAATCCAGAATTGATCGCTTCTTATACAAAATATTATCATTATGACTTAACACAAACTCTTTTTAACCGCTACTTGGCTTTAATTGGAGGCACTGATCCCGTCGTCTACTATATGGGTAAAGCAGACCGGCAGCCTTGGGTTGATACATCTCTCAATCAAGTAGAAATATTAAAATTCGATAAAAGTAATTTTCCGACCTTGGGAAGTAATGGGACAATAATCAGAAAAAGTATGATCAATCTGAAATCTCTTACTCCAGAGAGTTTTTTTCATACAGATATTCTGTATGATTTACTGGACGAAGGAAAAAATACTTATGCCAGAGTCAATACTAAGTTGCTTCACGATACGGGGAGTACTTTTGTGGAGCAAATTATTCGCCGGTACAAATATATGAATTTGCATCATTTAAAAATGTTGGCGCAAAGAAGATATAAAATATTTGATTCTCAAAAATCAAGTGATTGGATGAAATTATTAAACTTTATATTTATAACTTTAACATTAGTAATTCCTACAATTGATGCTATAAAAGGCTATTTCAAAACCAGAGATTTCGTCTGGTTTTTGCACCCAGTCTATTGTTTTATTTATTTATTTTCTTATGGCTACGCTGTTATCAAACACGATCGATAGTCTTTTGGTAAATACCGGAGATATGGCTCTCAAGCGCAGAGCCAGATTAATATTAACCAGCATAGATCCAAAGCAGGGAGAGACTATATTGGAAGTAGGATGTGGTGACGGATATTACCTACATATGTTGTCAAATATCGATTCTTCACTAAAGCTTTTTGGTACTGATTATGACAAGAGAGGTCTTGCAGCTGCCAAAGGAAACCTGGCAGGCAAAAATGTAAAATTGTCTTTTGGTGACCTGATGAAAAAACTGCCCTTTAAATCAAATACTTTTGACAAGATAATAATGTCTGAAGTCGCTGAGCATTTACCGGGCGATATCAAGGGATTGAAAGAAGTCTACAGAATATTGAAAAAGGGCGGGATATTGTGTCTGACCGTACCTAATCATAATTATCCTATTTTTTGGGATCCGGTAAATTGGGTTCTGGAACATATCTTTGGAACACATGTTAAATCCGGTTTTTGGGCTGGTCTTTGGAATATGCATATCCGGCTTTACACGCCGGATCAGATCGCAAGTGTGGTCAAGAAAGCAGGATTTAAAATACAGGATATTCAGACACCGACTTTTTGGACCATTCCTTTTGGCCACAATATCACCCATCTGGGAGCCAGAATTCTGCACTCCGGCAAAATGCCAAAAATATACGCCGACTCTATCAATAAATTCAAATCTCCAACCCAAAAACCACTTCTCACCAAAGTTTATTTTTGGATAGTAAATTTAGTAGATAAATTAAATGATATTTGGATTCCACACCAGGATTGGGGAGTGGGAGTTTTTATAAAGGCAATAAAATGAAAAAGATTAATCCTTTGGTATCTTGTGTGATTTCGACTCGGGGAAAAGCCCCAACACTCGATAATTGTCTAAGGACAATTAGAAATCAAAATTACAAGAATGTAGAAATTATAATTATAGCCGAAAATAAATTGAATGAGACTACAGAAACTGCAAAAAAATATAATGCAAAGATATTTATTGGAGGGGTGGAGAGAAGTATCAAAAGAAACTTTGGCGTTTCGAAAGCAAGGGGAAATTATGTTTTAATTATCGACGATGACCTAGAATTAGATAAAAATGTTATTAAAGAATGTATAGAAACTATTGCCGAATACGATTTTTTAGTAATTCCGGAACTACCGTTTGGTTCGGATTTTCGGGCAAAGTGTCATAGATTCGAAAAGATGGCATATTTAGATGGATTTTTACCTGTCGAAGGAGCTAGATTTTTTTCAAGGGATCTTGTTCAGTCAGTTGGTGGCTATGACCTCATCCTAGTAGGAGCTGAAGATTGGGATTTAACACAAAGGTTACTCAAATTAGGATATAAAGTAGGGAGGATAAAGTCGCGTGTTAATCACAATGATGGTAAATATGATTTTATTAAAACACTCAAGAAAAAATATTATTACGGACGAGTTTACCGTGAATATTCAAAACGTTATCCTACTGCGTTTATGAAATCCGTATTTAGATTTCAGATATTAAAAAATATCAAATATATACTCAATCATCCCATTTTGTTTATTGGAAGTATAGCATTTAGATTCGTCGAAGGAATGGCTGTATTATTTGGATTAATATTTAATAGATAACTATGAAAAAAAACGTACTAGTAGTGTCGATAGGATTTAAACCAAACATGGGTGGACTCGAAACACATCTAGAAGATTTAACTAAGGTTTTAGCAAAAAACAATTGGTATTCTATTGTACTTACATACAAGCCTGTGACTACGAATATTTCTGCAAAACTTTACGAAAAAAATCAGAAGATCGAAATACTCCGAATCCCATGGTTGGGTAAATTCTTTTATAGGTTGGTAAAAAATCCAGTTTTGGAATTTTTGTATTTAACACCAGCATTAATGATTGTTCTTCCTGTTCTCTTATCAATTAAAAAGGATATTCACGTCATACACTCACATGGATTAATCGCCGGTTTTCCGTCTGTATTCTGGGGAAAATTGTTTGGTAAAAGGGTTATTACAACAACACATTCTATATATAACTTTCCCCAAAAAGGTTTGTACCGGAATTTTGCGGCTTGGATTTTTGGAATATCAGACAAAATTCTAACTCTGTCTAATCAATCCAAGATTGAAATTGAAAAGTTGGGAGTAGATACGGATAAAGTTAAACAGTTTACTTATTGGATAGATTTAAAACATTTTAAAAAAGTAAATAATGCAAAGAAGAAATTAAATTTGGAAAATAAATTTGTAGTTTTGTCTGCCGGCCGGCTAGTAGCTGAGAAAGGAATACCGGAATTACTAGAGGCAGCTTCCAAATGGAATAAAAAAATTTCCCTAGGAATAGCTGGTGAGGGTCCTTTGGAAAAATTGATTCATGAATATGTTAAGAAATTTGAAAACATCTGGTATCTTGGCAACATAGAACCAGATCGAATGCCACTTTATTATTCGGCCGCGGACTTACTTATCATCCCCTCAGTCCATGAGGAGGGTTTTGGTCGAATCATTTTAGAGTCTTTGGCTTGCGGAACTCCAGTCGTCGGTAGCAACCGTGGCGCAATTCCGGAGGCTATGAACGAAAGTGTGGGGAAAATAATTGATATTTCCCCAGAAAATATAAAAAGCGCAGTAGAAGATATATTTTCCGACAAGAAATCATTGGACAGAATTTCAAGAAACTGTAGAGATTTTGCTATAGATAGATATAGTGAAAAAAATGCTCTTACAATTATTAATTCCTATACAAAATGAACAAAAATATATTTTTTTTCTCCGGAACCACAGCCGAAGTAATTAAATTGGCTCCGATTATAAATGAATTCCAAAATAGGAAAATATCATTCAAGTTTATAACATCCGGGCAAACAAGGATTCGTTTTGAGGATTTAACGGGGTATATTGGAAATATTGAAATATTTAAATCATTTCCGGAAAAGGAAAACAAATCATCGATATTTAGTTTTATTAAATGGTTTATAAAAACTTTTATTCTTGCGTTAGTCACTTTACGAAGTGAGTTTGCAGGTTTAAACAAAAAAAATTCATACTTTATTGTTCATGGTGACACAATATCTTCTCTTGTTGGAACAATGGTTGCATTTATCTATGGATTGAAAATAGTTCACATCGAGTCGGGATTGAGATCCTACAATTTTTTAGAACCTTTTCCTGAAGAAATTTGCAGATTTATTATTATTCATCTTGCAGATATCTTGTTTGCGCCAAATTCATGGGCGAAATCAAATCTTAAAAATATGCGGGGAGTTGTGGTTGATACTGATGAAAATACGGTAGTTGAAAGTGTTCGATGGGCGTTGTCTTCAAAAACCACAATTAAAAATATTGTCTGGGGTAATAAATACTATATATTGACGATGCACCGGCAGGAACATGTATTATTCAAAAGTAAGTGGACCAGAGAGACACTTGAATATGTAATTAAGACTGCCCCCAAAGCCCTAACTTGCGTGTTAGTTATGCATCATTGGACAAATAAGTTCCTTAAAAGTCTGGAAATTAGCAAAAGGCAATTACAGAAAGTGATAGTGATTGAAAGATTGCCGTATTTGGATTTTATTAAACTAATGAATGATGCTGAATTTTATGCAGGTGACGGTTGTAGTAATCAGGAGGAGGCTTATGCAATGGGTACCCCATATCTAGCCTTAAGGAATTTAACTGAACGAACGGAAGGATTGGATAGAAACGTAGTAATAAGTTACGACAGTTACGAATTAATAAAAGAATTTTTAAAGAACTATAATAAATACAAGAAAAACAAACTGATCGTAAAGAATTCTCCTTCAAAGATTATAGTTGACTATTTAGTATCTAACTAAAATGAAAAAAAATGCAGCTCCGATAATATTTTGTATCATTTCTGTAATATTTACTGCCATATGGTTTCGCAGTGGGTTAATGTATGGGGGTGGGGAAGAAGGATTGCCTTATTATAATCCAAGTAAATATCTTTCAATTGTATCTAATATCTGGTACGAGGCGAATGGTGGATATCCTGTAATTCTTCATTTGCCCAGAGCACCTTATTTTTGGTTTATAGGATTCATTGCTCAGCTTGGGTTTTTTCCAGCAATTCTTCAAGCAATAAGTTTTTTTACCCTGATTTTTATTGGATGCCTATCAGTAGCTTATTTAACCAGGGAAATTATAACAGAAAATAATTTTATCCCCTTGATCGCGGGAGGTTTCTACTTATTAAATCCATATTCTATGTCGCAAATATGGAGTCGGGGAATTTATGCCCAATTTTTTGCCTTCGCCCTAATACCGGTCTTTTTATATTGTTTTATCCGGGGGTTAAAATCCAATCGCTTAAGTTATATAGGTATAGGAATAATTCTAAGCTTTATTTTATCATCCGCGTTTGTAGTAATAACCAACGTAGTTGTGTTATGGATTCCGATAATATTATATTTGGGCTATTTTTTAATTATTCACAGACGAGAGAGAAATATTCAAATTTATTCCATAATCTATACTTTATTATTAATGATCTTGTGGATATTTACAAATTTTTGGTGGTTATGGCCAACCTATAGTACTGCAAGTTCAGCCTATTATCACTTTCTAACGGGATCAAACAATCTAGATTCTCTGCGTGGAATGAGTCAGATGTATTTTAAGCCTATTTGGGTAATTAGATTGTTTCAGGGATTTATATTTTTTCTTTCAAACGCCTACAATAATACTTATTCACATCTTATTTTCAGGATACTTAGTTGGTTGATTCCCATAACGGCAGTTTGTTCATTGTATTATTTAAAAAAGATACGAGAAATTTGGTATTTTTTATTATTGTGGATTGTTGGATTTTCATTCTCTATTGGAACTAATCCTCCTACCGGAGCTATCTTTACTTGGTTTTTTGCCAATTTTTCATTTTTGCAGGCATTCAGAAATCCATATGAAAAAGCGGGATTATTATTAATGTTAGCATATACTCCATTGTTTGGACTGGGACTATCTACAATATTTAAATATTCAAAGATAATTGGGACGCTGATATTAATCGTTGTTTGCGGAATATTAGTGTGGCCGATGTGGACGGGTAGGGTTATCAATGCTTGGGTTAAAGTCCCCGCCTATTATAAAGAAGCCGATAATTGGATTTCTTCGCAAGAAGGTGATTTCAAAATTATTCAGATGCCACTAGTGGCTGGTGATGGGGTCAGATATGATTGGCAACATACCTATCAAGGAATTGAGCCCAGTGAATTTCTCTTTACGACCTCATCGATCGGAAGAAATGTAGCCTTTAATAAAGTTTATTACAACATCTTGCTTCAGAGATTTGGAATATTTTCTCCGGGTTCATTTGGTTCCGATCCAGATACATCTAAATCTAAATTCAAAAGTATCGAGTTATGGGAAGAACTCGATAAATTGGGAGTCCGGTATATCGTGTTTCACCGTGATTACGACCAGGTTACAATACAATCAAAATCTTTAAATACAATAGAAAACCTAGCTAAAGAAAAGAACATAAAATTCCTAAAATCATTTGGAAAACTGGACATCTATGAGGTTATAACTCCAAACCCAATATCCAGGTTATATTCTCCAAATACAAAGTTAGAAACTACTAAGATATCGGTAGATTTATACAAAGTTAAAATTATAAATTCCACCGAATCAGCAGTGGTAAATTTACTCGACCTTTATGATCCAGGTTGGGAATTGTATGTGGACAATCAGAAAATTAATACCCATACAACAGCTTTTAGTTATGCTAACAGTTGGAAGATAAATAAAACTGGCAATTATAATGCGGTGATTAAATATTTACCACAAGATTCTGTGAACTCAGGATGGAAAATAAGTGGTATATTTATGATGCTAACTGGAGCTATGGCCTTATTTTTCTCTAAATATGAATCAAAATAATCAAAAAATAAATATTATTTCAATTGGAGCCACAGGAACTGGTATGTCTGGTGGAGACAGGATATTTATTGAATTTGCCCGATACTGGTCAAAAACAAATAATGTTGAAATATTTACCAGTCTATCGGGAAAAAGAATGTGTGAGGTTTCGGATCTACCCAAAAGAGTAGAAATTCACTTATTTAAATTTGGATTTATAGAATATCTGCACAAAATAATATATGGAATTTATTTAGGATTAACATTGAAAATTGACAAGGATAGTATTGTTTATAGCGCGTCTGAATTTTGGATGGATTCGCTGCCGGCATTTATTCTCAGGCTTCGTTTTCCAAAAATAAAATGGGTGGCTTCTTGGTATCAGACCGCGCCAAACCCAATCGTTGGGTTTTCCGGGGGCAGGCACCGTTTTTCTGCTCTTTTGTATTGGATGGCACAGATGCCAATCAGGCCACTCATATCCTGGAAAGCCAATTTTGCTTTGGTTAATAATGAACTTGAAAAGAAAGTGTTTCCAGATAAAGCCATTGTCGTCTTGGGCGCTGTGGACACACAAAAAATTAAAAATTTTAAATTAAAAATTAAAAATTTGCCCAAGGTATACGATGCGGTTTTTCAGGGTCGGTTTCATCCTCAAAAGGGTGTAGTTGAACTGATTAAAATTTGGCGATTGGTGGTTAATAAGATTCCAAGTGCCAAATTGGCAATGGTAGGCGATGGCCCCTTAATGTCAGATGTAAAATTAAAAATTAAAAATTTAAAATTGGAGGACAATGTCCGACTGTTGGGTTATATTTTTGACGGAGATGAAAAATATAAGTTATTTGCCCAAAGTAAAATTGTGGTTCATCCCGCGCTTTTTGATAGTGGGGGGATGGCCTCGGCAGAAGCTATGGCCTTTGGTTTACCATGTGTTGGATTTGATCTTCCGGCTTATGTAGATTATTATCCTGCGGGAATGCTTAAAAGTAAATTTAATAATCTTACCGATTTTTCAGAAAACATATTGAGATTGCTGGTAGACAAAAAACAATATTCGAAAATTTCAAAACAGGCAGAAAAACTAGTCTTTACAACTATGTCATGGGATAATAGGGCGGGTGAAGTCTTAAATAAAATAATATGAAAACCCCTATTATAAATGTAATCACCATAAGTTTTAATTGTAAAATGGTATTGTTTCGGGCATTGGATTCACTACTAAAATCCAAACATGTCAAATACCAAATTATTGTTGTGGATAATGGTTCCTCGGATGGTACTCTCAAAGAGGGATTAAGGAAATATAAGACAGTAAAATGGATTGATGCGGGGGAAAAGAATATTGGTTGGGGAGGAAGCTATAACTTAGGTATTTCCAAATCTGATTTTAAAAGCGATGTCGTAATATTTGACTCAGATGTGGTTGCGACTCCAAGCTTGCTACAAAAACTTTCTGAGGCAGCCTATAGAAATCAATCTATTGGAATTGTGACACCAATGATTTTGTATCTAGGTGACCATAATTGGGTCAATCAGGCAGGAGCGGAGGTTGATCTTTTGACTGGTCTAACCAAAATAGGCTGGGGTTCAAAGAAGGATTTTCAGAAATCCAAGATTGTCCAAAATTCGGGAACAGTCCTATATATCAAAAGAGATGTGATAGGCAAAATTGGCGGTTTTGACAATTGGTTTATTGGTTACCTGGATCCAGACTATTGTCTCCGTGCCAAGAAAGCGGGATTTTTGACATGGTATGAATCGCTGGCTGTTGCATATCATGATCAGTCTAAAGGCTCGGATGATTGGACTCCGCGATTGTTAAAACGATCCTTTATAACAATGAGAAATAGAATCTTATTTATGCGCCGTCACAGCACAAATATAATTATATTTGTGTTAATTCTATTCCCACTAACTATCTACTATACTTACTTGTGTTTAAGATATCAAAATATTTACGCAATTTGGGAATTGTTTAGGGGTGTGGTTGCTGGTTTTACTTATAAACTAACCGCAGGTAATAAGATAGATTTATGAATCTACCCTACTCTTATTTGTGGTCATATCTTACAGCTATTGGAGAAGCAAAAACTATTTTGGATTTGGGTACGGACGATGGTCAGTTTATGAATGATATTGGTAAAGGAAAGAATTGGATTATTGATGGAATAGAGATCTATAAGCCAAGTTTCAATAAAGCAAAAGAATCAGAAGTATATCGAAAAACTTGGTTGGGAGATGTGGAATTAATTGCAAAAGAGTTAATTTCTAAAAAACAAAAATACGATGTGGTTCTCTGTTCTCAGGTATTGGAGCATCTCGATAAAAATAAGGGTAAGAGGATATTAAAATTAGCTGAAAAGTTAGCCACCAAAAGGATTGTCTTCGCTCTTCCGATATCTTTCATGAATCAGCCTGTAGAATTTCTCAAAGGTAACCCTTATCAAGCACATCGCTCCGGCTGGTCGATTGATGAGCTTCGGGGTCTTGGATTTACTGTCCACGGTATGGGAATAAAATTTTTGTGGTCGGAAAACGGAATATGCAGAACCTTGCCCAAGGAATACCGCTTGCCATTTGTTATATTGGGTTATATATTTGCCCCACTTTGTTACTACTTTCCTCACTTCGCGTCTGGTATGATTGCGGTTAAAGAAATATGAAGAAAGTCTCAGTAATTATTGTAACAATGAATAGAAAGGATGATCTGAAAGATTGTCTGATATCCTATAAAAAACAAAATTATAAATCTATAGAGATAATTATTGTTAACAATAGTAAAGTAAATTTGGGAGCAGCCGAAGGAAGAAATATTGGTGCCAGAAAAGCAAAGGGTGAATATCTTTTGTTTTCAGACGACGATGTTGTAGCTGATAGAGATATGGTCAAGAATTTGGTTGAGTATTTTGAATCCAACACTAAAGCAGGTGTAGTTCAGCCTCTAATTTCTGAAAAAGGGAAGCCTGATGTATTGCAGGGGGCAGGTCACACGATTAACTTGACTACAGGGAGAATTACTGCTTGGGGAGCGGGAGAAAAGAATATCGGTCAATATGATGGGATTCGTGAAGTTCCGCTATGTGGTTGTATCTGGATGGTCAGAAAAGATGTATTTGATCAAACGGGTGGATATGACAATGAATATTTCATTCCCTATGAGGATTCAGATTTTTGTTTAAGGGTTTCCAGGCTGGGATATAAGAATTATTGTATTGGAGCAGCGACTGCTCTACATCGAGGACGTAAATCCACGTTTGTTCATTCATGGATAGAATTTATTGGGATTACGTCACCTGAAAGGGCATACCGCGTTGCTAGAAATAAAATTATATTCATATCAAAACACGGAAGTCTGATTCAAAACATGATTTTTATGGGATTATTCTTACCGGGTTACGTAATCATTCATTCACTTATGATTCTGATTTCTGGAAGACTTGATATCTTGGTAAAATATTGGCAGGGTATATTTTCTGGTGTGGCTTATTTTTTAAATAAAATTTACAAAAATATATTATATTGGCTGATGTCATGGCAGGAACCTGTAGTTCAGCTCCTCGACCCTCAAGTCAAATCAATACTGGATGTAGGTTGTGGACAAGGATTACCGATGTTAAATATTAAGTCCAGAAGGAATTTGGATCGAACGGTTGGGGTGGACTTGTTTGATCCGTATCTTAATTATTGCAAACAAAATAGAATTCACGATGTATATCTAAAAACGGACGTCAGAAAACTGCCATTTGCATACAAATCGTTTGATGCGGTGATTTCATTGCAAGTTATGGAACATCTACAAAAAGCCGAGGCTTGGAAAGCGCTAAAAAACATGGAAAAAATTGCCAGAAAGCAAGTAATTGTGGCCATGCCAATCGGAGACATGTACCACCCGGCAGTAGACAATAACCCGCTTCAGCTTCACAAAAGCTCATTTGTCCCGGAAGACTTTATTAAAAGGGGTTACAAAGTTCTAAAGTTTGGTCGGAAAGATATATTGGGTGAGACGGGTATTGTTCATAAGTTTAATTCACCTATTGTTCGAAGAATTATATTTGTACTGAACTTTTTACTGACGCCCCTATATTATTTTAACCAGTCTTATTCAGACTACCACATGTATGCGTACAAAAAAATCAACAGTTAAAACGCCTTCAGTTTCTATAATTGTTCCATGTTTTAACAGTATGAATACCTTGAATAGAAGTATTGAGAGTCTGTTACAGACACGTTATTCGTACTTTGAAGTGATTATAGTTGATGACCAGTCAAATGATGGTACTTATGAGATTCTTACAAAGAAATTTGGTGGAAATAAAAAAATACATATAGTGAGAAATGATGCTAATTCTGGTCCCTCAAAGACCAGAAATACTGGGATTTCTTTGTCAAAAAGTAAATATATAGCTTTTTATGAAACGGATATGGAATGTGACCCCTTTTGGCTTCTATATTTAGTTCGCAAACTAGAATCGGATCCATCACTCGCAGCAGCTCAAAGTCGAATTCTAGATGTAAATAACAGAAATGTAATTCATTCTATGGGTGTGCTTTTTGACCCACACACATTTTGGGTATATTCTCCCGGGTGTGGTTATCATAAAAACTGGTTGCCTAAATCCCTGGAAATGGGAATAGGAGCGGTAGAGTCTTTAATCAGAAAAAATGTATTGGAAAAAATCGGGGGTTTTGATGAACAAATCATCCATAATCTAGATGATATCGATTTAGGTTATAGGATTTGGTTGGCGGGTTATAAATGCATTACTGTCCCCGAAGCAGTGACTTATCATTGGACGGCCAAACCATCTCAGATACGAGAAAAATCGACTTCATCAATTAAGTCAGAAATGCACTTTCATAAGGTATTTAGAATTTTCCTCAAAAATTACGAAATCAAGAGTATCTTTCAATATCTTCCATGGCTGATCTTTGCATATTTATTAAGAGCCATATACAATTTCCTAAAAGGAAATAATAAGCCATTTAGAGCGTTACTTTGGTCGGTATATTGGAACATTTTGGTATTACCAAACACTTTACATGAGCGAAAAAGAATACAAAGTTTGAGAGGACGTACAGACGAGGAGATATTCCAGAAAATCGGTCTTCACGGTAATTTCTTTCAAGTATTTACGAATAGCATATATTTTAATTTAGTAAAAGTACAAGAAATATTTGGATAAGTTATGATTAGAAAGATGATTATTTGTAGAGTTTGTAGAAAAAATATTATTCCCAATAAGAACATTATTGTAAGCGAAAGATTTTTTTATAATAAGTGTTCTTTTTGTAAATCTGGTACGTTATTCCCATTTCCTGATAACAAAGAACTGAAAAGTTACTATCAAACTCAGAATTATTACTTTGGATTATCAAAAGGTGTTAGTAATAAAATTATTCAATGGATA
This sequence comes from Candidatus Amesbacteria bacterium, assembly GCA_016219445.1. Classification (GTDB taxonomy): domain Bacteria; phylum Patescibacteriota; class Microgenomatia; order CAZETR01; family Amesbacteraceae; genus JACRNA01. The sequence goes on along the minus strand of JACRNA010000018.1, from coordinate 11,331 downwards.
TTTACGAGAAAATTATTTAAATCGTATGATTCATGGGTACAATCATATTTTACCAAACCTGGTTCAGTATTAGACGTAGGTACCGGGAATGGGGAGTTTTTGTATAGTATGAAACAACACGGCTGGGATGTTTGGGGTAGCGATATTAGTAAACTTGCAGCCAATAATACAGATTCAAAGATTTATAAGAACCGAGTAAAGGTAGGACGTTTTTCAAATCAGATATGGAATAAAAAGTTTAATGCGGTTACTTTATGGCATGTACTTGAGCACGAAGAAAATTCATTTAAATATACTAAAAAAGCATTTAGTTTATTAAAATTGAATGGAAGAATATTTGGTGAAGTACCAAATTTCGAATCATCATTATTGAATTTGTTTGGAAGAACATATGCCTGGATTATGGTTCCAGTACATATAGTATATTTTTCCCCCGAAAGCATTAAATATATATTAAAAAAAACCGGGTTTAAGAATATTGAGATTCATACCCCACCTAGAGCACTTTTGAATTTTGCATTTAGTGTCAGTAGGAATCCGTTAATTATATCTTTACTTGCGCCATTATCGATACTAATTGGTATATTATTGTCAGTTATCAGAAAAGGTGAAGTTATTAGATTTTCGGCTCAAAGATGAGGTATTTATTTTTATCAATTTTGGCTGGACTGATCCTGTCAGTACTTTGGTTTGGACATGGTAACTTAATGGGTGGAGGAGAAGCTGGGATTTTATTTTATAATCTTGCAAATATTTCTGATATTAGCTTTCCCGCTTGGGGAAATCAGATATTGGGTGGGGCATCTGGAATAACTTCTTCTTCCGGACCTTTATTTTTACTTCTTTCAAATATTCAAAATTACGGAATTCAGGGAAACGTACTAGAGGCTTTTGTTTTCTTCATGATGATACTTATAACAGTTTTGGGAATGGATTTCTTTTATACAGCCCTTTTTGATGTAAAGCGTGGTTTAAATTCGTGGATATCAGGATTATTTTATCTCTTCAATTTATTTAGTTTAATGAACATATGGAACCGGTTTTTGCCTAATACCATGGTCTTTTATGCGGTATTGCCGTTGGTATTGGGTTTGTATATCAAAGGGGTTAAATCAAAAAGGCTAGTGTATATAATCTTGGCTTCGTTGTTGACGGCAGTATTTTCCTATGGCTTTGCAGCACCAGCTCAAACACTTATCTTCTTAGGATTAATTACGTTATTGTATTTATTTGAGTTTTTTATTAATAGGAATTATTGGTTATCGATTAAATATTATTTTATTTCACTTGTATCCTGGGGATTATTTAATTTCTGGTGGATATTCCAACAAGTTTCTTTTCGGTTTTCGACAGCCTATACTACAGTTTCTGATGAATTTTTTTCATCCTCTGGAAACTTCGATACTTTTTTATCGCTTAGTGGCACACTTGGTCAATTGAAAAATCTATTTTTACTAAAGCACGGAACATTCTTCTCCCAGAGTCTCGATATGCCGTATTCGTGGCCGTTATTTTATGATTTGGTACCATCACTAATAATTGAATGGGGAATTATGCTGGCGGTGTTGTATGTAGCTATCAAGCATTTAAAAAATAAATCAATAGTCTTTTTATTGTCGATATTTATTATCGGGATGATCGGAGCCAAAGGCAGTGTTCCACCCTTTGGGGAAATATTTAGATTTCTATTTGAAAAGGTAACCTATATACAATTCTTTAGGAATCCCTTTGAGAAATTGGGATTATTGTTACCTCTGGCTTTGTCTCCATTACTTGGTTTTTCTGTTGGTAATCTATACGAAAAATACGGTAAAAAGGTTTTAGTTATAGTTGGTTTATACTTATTTGTTTTTCTGGGGTTTCCCTTTTGGACCAAACTGGTATTTACCAGTGGAAATCCACCCGCAAACGATTTAAGCGTCGGATATCAAGTAAAAGTTCCGGATTATTATAAACAGGCAGACGAGTGGTTTTCTTCCCAAAAAGGTTTATTCAGATTTATGTCACTTCCATTGGGTGGAGAGGGAATATTTTATAAATGGCCTAAGGGATACGTTGGAGTGGAACAATCTGGAGTTTTATTCAAAACTCCAAGTATCTCATATGATACTACAATTTCTTTTTATCACCAGATTGTCACAAAGCTACAGCAGTTATTTTTAATTTATAAAAACTTTCCGTTAATAGCGAATTTGCTAAACATTAGATATACATTATATAGACCGGACTTTGACTTTAAATTGTCGGGCATGCGAGACCCGCAGTCAATTCTAGATTCATTAAACAGTAGATATCCACTATTAAAGGAGTTTGGTCCTTTGAAAGTGTATGATTTTGAGAATTCAAATCAGTCTGAAAAGATTTATCCTGCCAGATTTGTCGTGGCAACAAACAAAATAGGTGACATGGAAGATGTGCTTACTGGTGATCTTGGATCCAAAGATATTTTGATACGTAGTAAAGATAGGGATAATTTTGCTGTATCAAAAGATATTGTTCACAATATATCGTTTTTTGAGATTGATGCGGGTAATTATCCAAAGCTTGTAGACGCACCGGATATCTTTCCCTATGTCAGTCGTCTACCCGATGACAAAATTTATCCATTGATTCTAATAAAAGAAAAACTAATGCTTATGACCAAGACCGACGTCCAGCAAAATACCCGAGAGAAAGTTACTCTTTTGGGTAAGAGGTTGATGGAAGTAAAAAAACTCAAGGATAAAGGTAATTTAGAACTTTCAAATAAGTATCTTAAATTGTATCTAGAAAATCTTTCTAGGGTTCTTGATACTATCGACCGTATTGCGGAATTTAAACTACCCACCGATATTGTATGGCGGCAGGATGATATGTTTAATGTTTTTAGCAGTCACTTAAATGTATTGAAAAGTTTTGGAGATGAAGAAGCTCTGGCTATATTTAAACGAATGGTTTCAGATCACAAAATATTGCCATATTGGGACTTTCAGTCAAAATCCGGAAACAGAGTTGTTTATCAGTTTGAAGCACCAGTATTTGGAGAATACGAACTAATAATTCCCAAAACATTAAGTTTTCCACAAGTGTTTTCAGTTGATGGAATAAAATTTTTGCAATTGGATGATAAGCTGATTACAGCAATACCTGAAATAATGGAAAATTACTTGAAATTGGGACGATTTATAGTAGCCAAAGGCTCTCATGAGATAAGTTTTTTGGTTCCCACATCGAGAAATCTATTACCAATTACAGAATTGATAATGGATACTCAGATTGAAAGCCGTAGAGAAATTCCAATCAACGATTATGACCCATTTTTGCGTTATCAAATTGGCTTTGATTATCTAGTCGAATACGGAGATGGATTAAATGTGGATCTAGTTTTGAATACTGATGCATTGGATCACCAAACCAAAAAACCTAGACGGAGTTTTTCCAGGAAGTTTAATCGCGATAGTTATTCCAGCTTAGTCCAATCGTTTTCTTTTGTTTTGGGTGGCAGTAGCACATCAGACACTGCCAACTTAACTATGTGGGTGGACAAATGGAACAATTGCCGAGATTTATTCTCCGGTAAATATGCCAAAAAATGTGACGACAAAAAAATATACGATTGGTTTAATAGACCTACTCGGATAAAAATCTCTAATATTCGTGTAAAACCGAAATTCCCGGCTCAAGCCAGATTGATCAGTGCAAAACAAAATATCGATTTAGTTCGTCTACCCGAAATTGTATTTGAAAAGATTGATTCAACCAAATATACATACAAGGTTCGAAATGCAACTTCACCTTTTCTCTTAGTATTCTCAGAATTATTTGATGCAGGATGGAGAATAACCGATAGCTCAGAACATTTTCTGGTCAATGGGTATGCTAATGCCTGGAAAATAAATAAGACAGGAAACTTTCAGGGAGAAATAGAATTTTACCCTCAGAAGTTATTAAGGATAGGATATATGGTATCAGGAGTGTCGATTGCTTTTGGGCTAATACAAATATTTTATTTAGTCACAAGACACAAAAACACATGAATTTTTTATATTGGTTTGAACTGTTTATTGTAATATATATCGTGCGTAAATATAAATATACAGCTAGTAGATTGCTTGAAATTGCCTGGTGGGGAACGGTCATTGGCGCCATTTTATTTTCTGAAATAGTATTGCGAGTATTTTTTGTATTCTGGATAACAGGGATCGCCATGGCTTTGATAGAATTGAGAAATGAATAAAAGTAGCTGGATAGTGTTGGGAGTAATAATACTGATTTTTTGGCAATGGCTAACACCGGGGATAAGAATTGCTAATGACTTCCCCAATGTTTCAAAATTAAACTTGATATCGAATTTTAATCCTCCACAAACTTGGTCTCCCGAAGTAAATTCTGGCTTAGGTGGGTCAGTCGTGCCCGTCTTGTGGTCGTGGTCTCTTAATTTTGTATTTGGAATTGGCGCAAAATTGAGATTGAACTTTGCTGTTTTGGAAAGATTGATAGTGCTTTTGGCTATAGGTCTGGGATGGTGGGGGATGTCCAAACTTTCATCAAAACTAGGTATATTAATATATCTGACAAATAGTTTTATTATCTTGCTTATTGATGGAGGACAAGTCTCATTGGCGTTGGCTTATGGAATATTGCCCATATGTGTTTACCTATACCGCCAACAAAAAACCCTTAATTTTTCTCTTTCGGCGTTATTATTATCGATTTTTGATATTAGGATTATTTATTTTTTGTTGATCTTAATTGTATTGGATTGGTTGGTCTTTCACCGTGACTTTAAATATATAATTAAGACAGGGTTTATAACTACTATTTTGTTGGTCGGATTTCATGCTTATTGGTTGATACCGGCGATTATAAGCCGTGGCATAACCTTACCGGCGGGATACACTAATGCCTCACAAGTGGATTTTTTAAGTTTTGCCAATTGGAAACAAGCATTATTTTTTCAGCAGCCGCATTGGTATGCTAATATCTTTGGAAAGATAGGCAATTTACACCGCGAATTTGTAGTATTTCCGATACTTGCTGCAATAGCAATATTTTTATACCGAAAATCCCGTGAGACATGGTACTGGGTGATAGTTTTGGGAATCGCAGTTTTCCTTGCCAAAGGGAATACTTGGCCATTCGGCGATATTTATACATGGGCTTTTACCTATATCCCGGGGTTTAATTTGTTCCGTGATCCGGTCAAGTTTTATTTTCTGATAGCCATCGCTTATTCAGTATTAATCGGGAAATTAAAAGATCAAAAATTGTTAGCAGTAATGTCTGTGCTAACAGTGCTATTCAATTGGCCGGTAATAACCCAAAAGATGACCGGGACTTTTTCAATACCGCGATTTGAAAAGGATTATCAAGAAATAAATAGCATTATTGAAAATGACTCGACTTGGAGTCGGACTTTGTGGGTTCCAAAGCGATACCCAATGGGTTCGTCTGACTACATCCATCCTCTTTCAGAGGCCGTGGATTTGGGCAGACTGAGGCCATTTATGGCTGGGACGGTGGGAAAATATGAGACGGTAAATTATCTGCGAGAAGCAAGTTATTCCGGCCAGCTGTTAAGCTTGTTGGGAGTCAAATATTTGGTCTATCCGGCCATGGATCCAGTACGGGATGACATGAAGGTTGAAAACCAACTCTATCATGCTACTTTCTCCGGGCAATTGGTAAATTTACCTTGGATTAAATCTAGGCGTGATTTTGGTTCCATCACTTTATTTGAAAATAAGAATGTCCAGGATTTATTTTTTATTTCGGACAATACTCTTTATGTAGTTGGCTCTGACGATATTTACAATTCTGACTTAGATTTGAGTAAAAATGCTATTATTTTTGCCGAAGAAACTCCTGGGACACAAAATAATAATTATCAAGTGATATTAAATCATAAGACTAATTTAGATTACTTAATGACTGCAATCCCACAAAAGAATTTTATCTTTCCAGCTAAGTATTTGAAAAACTCCCCCGATTCTTTGGGATGGTGGAAAAGAGAAACTATGAATTTTCTGTGGTGGCGAGACTTCTTGCAAACAAAGTATGGATTGGATAATCAAGACTTTGATTATGGTGGAGGATTGGCTATTTCAGAGGGTAACAACAAATTATCGTTACCAGTAAATGTAGGAATGTTATATGCACGAGTAATGTCTAGCTCGAAATCTGGTGAAATAATATTTTATCAAGATAAACAAAAAATTGGATCAACAAATACTATGATTAATAATCCAACAACAAAGACAATTAAGTTAACCGGTTACAAAACTAACCCGGACAGATACTATAATTACTCTCGGGCAGAATTTGGGTGGCATAAGATAGGGCTGGTTTCCAATGGATTAGTCACGATGGAAACCCAAGGCGAAATAAATGTAGTAAATGCCTTGGTTGTAATACCCAATGACGATATACCAAGATTATCAGTAGATTTCAAAAAGAACTCTATTGTTCAATCAGCTCGGGTAGAATACAGACGCGAGAGTGCAACCAAATATATAGTAAAAATCTCAGGCTTGAAAAGACCATCAATGTTGATATTTTCTCAAAGTTTTGATCCGCTCTGGAAACTCGAAAATCAACCTCCTTTCAAAGTTTATAGTCTATTAAATGGTTATTGGATTGAAAAGGATGGAGAATACGCTTTGTATTATGAACCTCAGAAATATGTGTGGTTTGGTTTGCTATTATCAGCAGCAACTTTGTCTATTTTTGTATATTTGTGGAAAAAAGCATGAGAATATCGGCACATATGGTAGTCAAAAATGAAGACAAATGGATCTGGTATTCACTGATGTCTGTTCTTGACTATGTCGATGAAATTATGGTTTGGGATACTGGTTCGATAGACAAGACAGTCGAAATTATTAAGTCAATTGACAATCCAAAAATAAAATTTAGACAAAGGTTGGTGTCAAATGCCCAGGATTTGACAAGTGCCCGCCAAGTGATGCTTTCTGCAACAAAAGCCGATTGGCTGATGATCTTGGACGGGGACGAAATATGGCCGGAAAAAGCTCTGGTAGAATCAATAAGCAAATTAGATAATTCACTCAATTTTTTGGTGAATAAGTTTTGGAACCTTGCCGGCGACGTCTATCATTATCAGCCGGATAATGCAGGTAAATACAGAATAGGTAAACACACAGGTCATCTGACCATTAGATTTATTAATTTAAATAAGTACAAAAACTTGAAGTACATGAGTGATTATCCATTGGAAGGTTTGACAAACAATAATAAGACACTAATTCAAAATGACATAAATTCAAACTATAATTTTGTGACTGCTCCATATCTACACGCAACCCATTTGGAAAGATCTAATCTTGCTTGGAACAGCAATACGCACAGGAACATTCAAAAAATCGAACTAGGCGATAAAATTCCGGATAATTTTGAATATCCCAAGTGTTTGTATATACCTGGACCAAATAATCCCTGGGAAAAGAGGAGTTGGAGTTTTGTATTAAATGCAATGTGGCAGACACCGTTACGGGAAATAAAACGGAATTTAGGCTAAAATAGTGATATATGCAGGATATAGTCGGAGAACAAACGCTGGATGCCATGAAGGTGGCTAAGCATTACAATAATTGGATTTTTGATCTGATTAGACCATATTTGAGAGGGACAGTTGCGGAGGTAGGGGCTGGAATTGGGACGTGTGTCAAAAAAGTATCAGCTCTGGGATTTAAGACTTGTGCGATTGACTATAATTCAGATTATCTTCGAAAAATATCCGATATCAGCACGGCCATTGATGTATTTCCATTTGACATTCAATCCCAAAATTTACCTAGAGCTTTGGTGGCAAAATTTGATACTGTCATCACACTTAACGTATTGGAGCACGTGCCGGATCATACTCAGGCAGTAAAGAATATTAGAGACATGTCGAGAGCAGGTGGAACAGTAGTAATATTAGTACCCGCTTTTAATTTGTTTTATAATAATTTGGACAAAAACCTGGGACATGTCAGGCGGTACTCGAAAGCTAGCCTAGAAAAGATCTTGATAGAAAATGGATTTTCAATTATAAAGTCTCGGTTTGTAAATCCGCTGGGTTTACTGGGCTGGTGGATAGCTGGGAAATTCTTCAATCAAAGACAAATAAAATCAAGCCAGGTAAAAATGTTTGATATTTTGGTCAGACCGATGTTATTTGTAGAAAAATATCTACCCATGCCAGTTGGTATTTCTTTAATTTGTGTAGCCAAAAAAATATGAAAGTCTCGATAATAATCCCGGTTTACAACGAAGAGCGGACGATAGCAAAAATATTAAAAAAAGTATTTTTGGTTAAATTACCGCCTAGATTTACAAAAGAGATAGTAGTAGTAAACGACGCATCGAGTGATAAAACTTTGGCCATATTGAAATCACATAAATCCAAGTTTAAACTAATTAATCATTTTGTAAATTTGGGAAAGGGAGCAGCTATCGTGACGGGATTTAAACACACAACCGGAGACATAATACTAATTCAAGATGCAGATCTCGAATATGATCCGGCAGATTATATACGCTTGCTTAAGCCATTACAGAAAAGTCATGTTCAGGTAGTGTATGGAAGCCGACTAATTGATTATCCCCTGCAACTTTATGGACCAAAAAAGACACCTCTACCATTTCACTGGCTAGCAAACAAAGTGCTTACAGCTCTAACAAACTTTCTTTATGGGCAAAGTGTGACAGATATGGAAACTGGATATAAAGTAATACGAACCAACCTTTTTCGCTCATTAAATATTCAAGCTAGACGCTTTGATTTTGAACCAGAGGTTACAGCAAAAATTCTAAAAAAAGGATTTAAAATTATTGAAGTACCAATTGAGGTAAAACCCAGATCGTATCAAGAAGGTAAAAAGATTGGATGGAAGGATGGCTTAATAGCAATCTGGACATTAATTAAGTTTAGGTTTATTGATTGATGAAAAAGATTGCTATACTATCAAAATATTCTGGAATTTATAACAGAGGGGTGGAATCCTGGGCTGAAAATTTAAGAAGAAAACTTAATGTCGATATCAATCCAACAAATATTTTAGGTTATGATATTATCATTCCTACAAATGGAAGGGCTCAAGTATTTATTTATAGGCTTATAACTTGGATTTTTGGAAAGAAATTGGTGGTGTTTGGGCACTCTGGTCCGGGAGCTGACGATAAATGGAATTTGTGGTGTAGCCCGAATGTCTTTGTGGCTTTCTCCAGTCCTCAAGCTGATTGGGCTAAAAAATTTAAATTACCCTGGACGAAAGTGATTATTATTCCACATGCGGTGGATACAGAAGTATTTTTTCCCTCTAATATTCCAAAGACCCATGATGTATTGTGCGTAGCTGCAAACAGTCGAGACAAAAGGGTAGATTTAGTAAGGAAAGCAGCGCCAAATTTACTAGTAGTAGGATCTGGTCAGGAACTGGAAGTAGAACATTCCAAAATGCCTGTGATTTATAACCAATCTAGAGTCTTTTGTTTTGTTCCCCAACCCTGGGAAGCCTTTGGCTTGGTGTTTCTCGAGGCAATGGCTTGTAATTTACCTGTAGTCACGATTGATGATCCGGTTCGCCGGGGAATTGTGGGAGAAGCCGGTGTATTTGTAAAAAACCCTGAAAATGCCAAAGAGCTAGCAAATGCAATCAAATTAGCTCTAATAACAGATTGGGGAGATAAACCCCGCAAGCAGGCGGAAAAGTTCTCGTGGATTAAAATAGCCAAACAATATGAAGATATCTGTAACAATAATTACCAGAGATAAAAATAAAATATTGCCACAATGTCTTGCGACAGCCAGACAGGTTTCTGATGATGTGGTCATAGTTACAGAATCAGAACATAAGTTTGTAAACTTCGCTGATCAGAAAAATTATGCAGCCTCGCTTTGCAAACATGATTGGATATTATCCCTGGACGATGACGAATGGCTTTCTAGAGAACTGATGTTAGAAATTGCGGAAATTAGAAATTGGAATTACGGTGGTTTTGTTATAAAACGCAGAAATTTTATTTTTGGAAAGGAAATAGAACACACTAATTGGGAGCCAGAGGCAGACAAACATGTTTGGTTGTATAACAAAAATGCGGCTGAATGGGTGGGTGATGTGCACGAGGAGGTAATAGTCAACGGTAAAATTTGGAATTTGAAGAATTGCAAAATGCACAAAAACTATACGACAGTAGAACAATTTATGACAAAACTCAATGATTATACTTCTCATGAACAAAGATCAGTAAATCCAATTTATGAGTTCTTGAGGAGATATGTTTGGCATAAGGGATTTTTGGACGGTTGGCATGGCTTGTTTTTGAGTTATTTGATGATGATTTATCATGTAGTGGTATGGGTAAAGAGAAAATCTTCCTTGTCTTAATAATAATATTATTAGGATTTGGATTGAGACTTGTAAATCTTAATCAGAGTTTGTGGTTGGATGAAACGGCACAAGCGGTGATGTCATCAAAATCTGTCGGTGAAATCTGGTTAGAAAGACAAGCAGATTTTCACCCGCCGTTATTTTATGTCATGGCTCACTATTGGATGCAAATTGGTCACTCTGAAATTTGGCTCCGCCTGCTTCCGGTGATATTTGGAGTAATTTCAGTTGGCTTGATATATTTACTTGCAGGAAAAGACAAATTCGGATTATTTTCCGCCTTTTTCCTGGCCATCAATCCCTATCATATTTATTATTCCCAAGAATTTAGAAGTTATTCTATGCTTGCGATGCTTGGATTGCTTTCTATGCTTTTTCTCAAACAAAAAAAATATATTTGGATGGCGATCACCAATTCATTAATATTATATACACATTACTCAGGAATATTTTTAATTCTTGCGCAATTTATTATCGCTCCTTCCTCTATTTTCTATTTTCTATTATCTATTATCTTATACATACCATGGATTCCGAGGTTCGCAGAGCAACTACAATCCGGAGTCAATATTGATAGCTATCTGCCAGGCTGGCGAAATGTCCTGACTTTGTCTCCGATTAAGGCAATCCCTGAAATAATTTTTAAATTTATGGCAGGCCGGATTAATCTGATGCCCAAATGGGTATACGCCATATACATCTTGTTTGTTTTTGGAGTTACTGGAGCAGGGATAGTTTTAAACAGATTTGAAAGAAAATTATTATGGATATGGTTGGGAATACCAATATTGGCTAGTTTTATACTTTCATTCTGGATTCCCCAAACCCAGCCGTTTAGATTGTTGTTTTCACTTCCTGCCTTAGTTATGATTTTGGCGGGGGCTGCCACCCGCTTTCCCAAAACTTTTATTACGTTAGTTGTTTATATCAGTATTGTGGGTAATGTCTTGTACTTTAC
>JACRNA010000027.1 GCA_016219445.1 Candidatus Amesbacteria bacterium | reverse complement strand
TCACTGACCCCAAGCAACTCTGTTGCTTCCATGACGGTTATCTCTTGCAATACTGTCTTCAGAATCACTTCTCCTCTCTTTATTTCTTTCATTGTCAAGGTCACTTTTTCCATATCCTGACATTATCACCTTGCAGTTATATCCTGACATATTCACTTTGCTACTACACTTTCCCTTTTTTTACTTGACAATGTTCTTGACAGGGTTTATAAAAGGGTCTATACATTTTAATGCAAGTTTAATATAAGTCTTGATATAGATAGAAATAGAAAAGGTATAAAATTTAAATCCATCAGTGGAAGCAGGTGAAATTAGTAGCAGTGGTTGCAGAACGAAAAGAAAAATTAGCAGACAGCCCTTTCAGATTTTTTTTGGGTTGCAATACGGAGAGTAGTTTATCCCTTCCCACAGGTTTATCCATAAAAATCAATCAGCACATTAAAAATCTAAAAAATGGTAAAGAGAGCATAAATTATTCCGATTTAATATATAGGGGTAAGATTCTTCTGAGAAAGGAAAATATCGTAAGGAATCATTAAAAACAACATTCTTAACATGAAATGAAAGGAGGGTTTATGAAAAACGGTAAAACAACAGTCATGGGCAAGGAGGGAAAATCCTATAACCGTCAAACATTTTTTAAGAAAGTTAGAATGATGATTATACGGCAATTCACCGATGCCCCACTCAATCTGGATTACGAAAAGGCAGAAAGAATAGCAGACTACATGGTTAAAATAGCTGTGAGCAACAATAAGCGATATAGTTGCCATCCATAGGGTTAGCACCAAATACTTAAAACTACATTATGCAGTTTGAACCCTTATCAGAACGAGACCTTTTAGCAAAAGGGATCGAGATAGCAGAGACTATCGTAGGGTGGTGTAATTTGCCGCGCGATAAGATGCATAAATATTTTAGCATAAGTGATCTTGACTATAAAGATACTAACAATGTAACTCGTAAGATAGATGAATTATGTCACAATTATGCCGTTCTTACTTTAAAACAACATTTTGGGGAAAAGATACACATTTACGGAGAAGAAGCGCGAACCCCAGCGTCATTAAAGAATTCAAATCTAACTGTGGCACTTATAGACGCGATGGATGGAACCGATTTGGTTGCACGCGGATTTTCAAACTGGTGTACCGCTATCATTTTCTTTCATCCAAAACAACGAAAAATACTTACTTCAATTGTTGGGCATAATTCTGGTTATATCTATTATGCTAATAGTGATGGGGCATTTAAAAAATTCACAAAAGAATCGATAAGTAAGGGAAAATCACTTAAGAGAAGTCCCGACAAGGAAAGTCTCACTCTCGAACATGCCTCCGTATGTTTTTATGGTCAAAAACCAAAAAATTTTTTGAGCGTTGTTGACGGCGCTGGATCTTCATTTTTACAAAAAATAAAGGAGTTCCGGGAGACGATGTCAGATAAAAAGAAGCGTAAGGGTAAGAAACTGCATTTCAGATTATATAATTTCGGCGGCAATCCTATGATTGTCAAGGTGCCAGAACGCACAGTTGACGCAGTATTTGATCTATCCGGACAAAAACCTCATGATGTTATTCCTGGAGCATATATTGCGATGAAGGCCGGGGCAATTTTCACAGATTTAAAAGGTAAGCCAATCGATTTAATTGAACCACTTCTTGAGCCACATAAAAAGTTAATATATATACTAGCCGCAAATCATCAACTAAAAGATGAGTTAATAAAATGTATTGATATGCCGTAGAATAATATTTGAGAGAATACATGGCTCATATTATAGTTATCAGCCCCCATCCAGATGATATGGAGATTGGGATGGGTGGCACTGTTGCAAAACTTGCTGATGATGGTGAAACAATAACTTCTGTGATTCTGACTGATGGTAGAAGAAGTCCAAATCCTTTTTTATGGACAGAAGAACAAATGATTGAGGTAAGAAAGAGAGAGGCTATAAAAGCCTCAGAAGTGTTAGGTATAAATGAGGTAATTTTTTTTGGACAACCTGATTTAAAAAGTGAAAATAATTACACAATAGCGAAAGAAAAACTTCGGGAGTTAATTATAAAATTAAAGCCTGTTCAAGTTTATACGCCACATAACCATTTAGATCGTCATCTTACCCATCAATTAACTGGACAATTAGTTCTTGAAAGTATAAAAGAGGCGAAATTTCCCTCGGTTAATGAAGTATGGGCATATGAAGTTTGGGGATTATTTCCATCATGGGATAGAGTTGAATACATAGATGACCAAGTTGGCAAGAAACTACTCGCAATCGCTGAACATAAAAGTCAAATTGCATCTATTCCCTACGGAGAGGGTGCTATTGGATTAAACCGGTGGAGAGCAATATTTGCTGACCAACAAGACATACAACCAAAGGGAGCATTTGCAGAAGTTTTTATATCATTAAAAAATTCTCTTTAATTCTGATCCCACCACCCTCAACGCCCAAAGAGATAAAGAAATTGGAAAAAAATTGCTAATTCCGGGGACACAATACTTAACTTTTGGCAGTGATGACAAAAAGGCTTTTGAGGTCAATTCCTTACATTGATAAAATATATTTTAAAATGCTATAGGCTTTATATAGCAATGATATAGCAATGCCGTGCAATTTATCGCATAACCCCCAAATTCCGATATAGAAATTGTCATTGCGAGCGAAGCGAAGCAATCTCGTCTTTTGTAATTAGATTGCCACGCACCCTTCGGGTGCTCGCAATGACAGATAGTGTACGGTCTTGTAAAGTCTAAATCGGAATTTGGGTAACCTATTGCGGCAATAAAAAAAATCGCCATTGAAAATCCACCTCTGATTTTATCCTGTTTTTATTTCGTTTGACAATACATCCTATTGGTTGTAAACTTAAAAGTAATGAATTGTCTATAAACTATTGGCGCAACCCATCGGGTAAAGCACCGGTTGAGAAATACATTGACTCCATAGACAATAAGGAAGAGCGGACTGATATATTATCCCTTTTAAAAGGGATACAGGAAAATGGCACGGATGCCATAGGGGTTGAGTTTCGGCAGATTGAAGGCAAGCTTTGGGAGATTAAGATAAGGATGCATGGGAAACAACACAGGATATTTTATGTCGTGTTGAAAGGAAATGAAATGATCCTATTGCATGCCTATTTGAAGAAGACTCAAAAAGCCCCGCTCAAAGAGATAGAAGTTGCGAAACAGAGGATGAAGACCGTTGCAGGAGGTTAAAAACTATGAAAAGCGATCTTGACAGGCATATAGAAAAGCATATCAAAGATAAGGAATTCAAAATCTACTTTGACAAGGCAGATGCCAAGAGGAGGATAGCGCAGGAGATAGCTGCATTAAGGAGCGCGAAACACCTTACTCAAACTCAGTTGGCGGAAGAAGTCGGCACAAGGCAGCAGGTCATTTCGAGACTTGAAAACCCTGCTGATATGCGTATGCCTTCATTTGAATTTCTTGACAGAATAGCGAAGGCCTTTAATAAGAGGCTTGTTGTTTCGCTGGAATAAACTGCTGCCACCTAAAGGCGGCAGCAGTT
>JACRNA010000028.1 GCA_016219445.1 Candidatus Amesbacteria bacterium | reverse complement strand
AATGGAACAAAAAACTATCGAATTTATCAATAAGTACAATTTAGAAAAAAGATTAAAATCTTTAAGTTATAGAACACCAGATGCTTTTCTCAAAGAGAAGAAAAACGTCTCTATACAACGTATCGTTATCTAACACTTATGAATATATATTTCTTGGCTTCGAGAACTCAAACATTTACTTACGGAGAAAATTATATACAGATTGTAAAATCACTTGAAAAACTAGGTCACAAAGTCGATTCCAGCTATATCCAATCAACCAGTAACCCAGAAGCCACGTCATCAGACTTGACTGCAGAATACAAAGAATTTAATCGAAAAATCGGAGAGGCTGATCTGGTGGTCGCTGAGTTGTCATTTCCTTCCTCTGTAAATATTGGCTATCGAGTTAGCTTAGCTTTGGAAAAAAAGAGGCATATTATTGGTCTATATCTCTACGGAAAACACGTACCCTTTTTTGAAACGATTGACTCAGAAAAATTTATTTACGAAGAATATTCATTAAAGTCACTTGAAAACACACTAAAGCAAGCTATCGATTTGGCTATGGAAAAATCTGACGTAAGATTTAACTTTATTCTTCCCCCTTCCTTGATCGAATATCTTGATTTTATCTCGACAAGCGAGCGGATACCAAGGTCGGTATACTTAAGAAAACTAATTGAGAAAGATAGAGAAAAAAACTCGAAATATCAAAGCTAAAAACTGCTCTCAAATAGAACCAGACCATTAATTGTTTGTAGTTTTGAGCTACTTTCAGGGGTAGGATATCCAAAATTGAAAAAAATTTCATTTTTCGGCCTTCATAACAATATATTTTTTCTTTACTTGAAACTCGGGTCATACAAAAATGTACTGTGGCTTTCTGGTCCGGAAAAAACCTCGACGATATTAGGTTCACTTTATGGATAACTAAACCAGTCTCCTCCTTTATTTCCCGTCTTGATGCCTGTTCTACTGTCTCACCAGATTTAGATGTTCCTCCTGGAAATGCCCAAACTCCCGGATTTAATATATTTGGTTTCTGGTCTCTTAGTTGTAATAATACGCGATTTTTCTCATCAAAAACCAGTAGATTAATTGCTTGATTCATCGTGGTATTTTAACACGAAGTTATTTCAAATAATCAAACGGGTTTACGGGGACGCCGTTTTTGCGCACTTCAAAGTGAAGATGGGGACCGGTAGAGCGACCCGTTGATCCCTCAAGACCAATTTTGTCCCCGCGATTGACTGTCTGCCCAGCAGAGACCGAAATAGATGACATATGGGCGTACAAAGTGACATAGCCATTTCCATGATCAATCATGACCCTGTTGCCATAGCCTTCGTTGGCTGGCCATCCGGCAACAATTACTCGTCCCGCATCGGCTGCCAATATCGGAGTTCCAAAAGCAGTGGCAATGTCTGCCCCTTTGTGATACCAGGCGAAACGTTGGGTAATTGTCCCTCCAATCGGCCAGATAAACCGGCCTGTAGCCGAAACTACACCTGCATTGGGGGTCGTGGCTGCAACATACCGAGTGGGTGACCAAGGCTGAATATTTGGCATTTTGCCATCTGGAACTATCAATTCCTGACCCACGGCCAGAGAAAAAGTCTCGTCGTCTACAAATGTATTGAAGGGGTAATCGACTATACCTTGGGAGCCTGTGGCATATTTTTTGGCGATACTAAAAATGGTCTCGCCCCGAACTACTTTGTGAACCACACCTGAAACTGGTAATATTTTGAGAGTTTGACCCGGCTTGATGTCATCGACACTGCTCAAATTATTTGCCCAGCGGATAGTATCGGTGTCTATCCCACGGTCTACTGCAATTTTGGATACAGTATCCCCCGGCTGGACTAGATAATTCTGGACAGAATCACGGACTTTGTCGGACTCCTTGGTAGTAGTGTCGTCGCTTGTTATTTCCCGTATTATCTGACTGGGAGCCTGATTGGCCAATTCGTTGGTACTTGAAGAAGGAAATGAATTTGCCAATACCGGTGCCAAGG
The DNA here is from genome assembly GCA_016219445.1 of Candidatus Amesbacteria bacterium. Lineage (GTDB taxonomy): Bacteria > Patescibacteriota > Microgenomatia > CAZETR01 > Amesbacteraceae > JACRNA01. The sequence continues at coordinate 28,643 of JACRNA010000028.1, read as the reverse complement.
TAATGCCAAGAGCCGTCAGTCCGGCCATTGCTACATGCAGGAAAGGCTGGCTAAACCGGCCTCTCTGGCGGTACAAAAGCCTGGCTATGATATCTTTTCCAGATTCGAATACCCGAAATCCCCGGTATCCGCGCCAAAATAAAAAGTTGCTATATACCTTCAAAAATTGCCAAAAACTCAAAAACTCTAATTTAAAAAGATTTAACCATTTTGCCATTTAATCATTTTAGCATTTTGATAGCCTTTTTTACTGCCTCCTGGTCGCTCCAAGGATATTCAGTGGTTCCAAAACACATCGATTTTTCGTGCCCTTTGCCGGTTATTACTACGATATCCCCTTTTTTGGCCAACTTGACAGCCATATTGATTGCTTTCTGACGATCGTCTTCTCGAAGACTCCCCACCGCAGCAATGTCCTTATATATATCATCTAATTTTTCTGTTCTCGGATCTTCTGCTGTAACTATAACTCTGTCTGCATACTTGACAGCTATTGCTCCCATCAAAGGTCTCTTGCTATGATCGCGAAGTCCCGCGCAACCAAAGACGACTATCAACTGACTCTTGGCTCCCAGCTCCTGTTTTAGTGTAAACAATACTTGTTCAAGTGCATTGGGAGTATGAGCAAAATCAACGATCACCCGAAAGTTCTGACCTAGTTTGATCTCCTCCATCCTTCCGGGTACCCCGGCAAAGTTTTTTATCACTTTTAAGATCTGATATCTAGCATCTAGGATCTGGGCAACTGCAGCTGCCGCTGCAATATTATACCGGTTGTAGTCTCCGGCAAGAGCCAAACTACGCCTACTATCGAGCCATTTTGTGAAAGAAACTATTTTTGTCACTCGATCTACTTTACTGCTAAGCCATGCAAACGAGGGATCGTCTTTATTTAAAACCGCTACTCTGACCCCCCGTAATATTTTAGCCTTAGCTAGCCTGTAATTGGCCATACTTTTGTGATAGTCCAAGTGTTCGTGAGTAATATTTGTGATCACCGCTATTTTTATGTTACATCCCATGACTCTATGCTGATCTAAACCATGTGATGTCACTTCCAATACCAAATGTGTCATCCCAGCATCCACCACCCTTTTTATAAACGGCTGAAGAAACGTTGCATCGGGTGTTGTGACATGGAATCCGGTATCAATCTCTTCTCCGCCAATATATCCAGCAACGGTAGACAACATGGCAACTTTAATTCCAGCACTTTTTAACATTTCATATATCAAATGACATGTAGTTGTCTTTCCATCTGTGCCAGTAACACCAATCACTATTAATTTTCTTGCCGGGTAACCTGCTCTAATTACCTCCAATACCGACCTAATCCAATGTTTCATGTTTTTATATTTTCCAAATATACCAATCATAGTAATGTGAGCCAAACGCCAAAAATAGCTAATACTAATCCTGTCAGCCAAGCTCTGGCTACAATCTTGGGCTCTTCCCATCCCACCAACTCCAGCCAATGATGTAGAGGAACATTTGGAAAAATCTGAAGGAGACTTGATCCCCCATCAAGAAGAAATACACCACCCACTATCAACATTGGGACAAACTTGCCTGACAACAAGCCCACAATGGCCAAGGTAGCCCCAAAAGCCATACCAGAGGCATTGCCAAGAAATGCCCGGGCTGGATAAATGGTGAAATAAATTCCGGCCAGAAGCGACCCTATCCAGATAGCAATAAATAATGAGAGTACTTGATCGAGCTGAGAAACAGATATGACCCAAAAAGCAGATAGGCAAATCATAAGCAAGCCTTCTCCAAGACCATCAAGACCAGAGGTAATATCAAAGGCGTTGGCAAAAGTCACTATTAGGAAAGCGGCAAGAAAGAAATACCCAAATCCCAAATCCCAAATCCCAATAAACGGGAGGTAAATAAAATGAATTTGCAAACCCCAATACAGCAATCCTGCAGAAACTAAGGCTATCACCCACTGAATGGCAAATTTGTGCCAGCGCCTAAGCCCAAAGAATCCCGTCCTACCAAATCCAAAGATTTTGACAACATCGTCATACATTCCAAGCAGGGCAAAACCGATAAAAGTCACAAAGATTACTACTAGTTCCCGAGTCATAGGAAAACTAGATACCAGACCTGCGCCGGATTTTGGTAATAAAAGCGTGGGAAATAATATGATAAACAGACCCGCAATAACTAGAATCAAAAGTATCCCAAGACCTGTGGGGGTTCCTGCCTTCAAGTCGTGCTTGGCTAGAGCCTCTTTCTTTTCTTCTTTTCTGACCAATTTCATCCGATAAAGAAAATCAATAAAAGGCACGATCAGAAGCGAGGTAACTATAAATGAAAATATCAGGACTCCCAAATAGAGTTGCATACCAGATATATTATAACTCAAACATTTTCTTGAGCTTTGTTTTTACTTCTTTAGTCTCATTGTCTGTCAACTCCCCCAATTCTCCTTTTAAGGCGGACTGAACAATGTTAGTAATCTTATAAATATTGATGTATAAATCCTTGCTAAGTTTATTTTTCTTTGATTGTTTTATTTTTATATCGAGCGATGAACCATCAGAATCTTTTGATGTAATGTAAGCTACCAATACAGTGTTATATTTACCATGCAAGTCTGTAAGCATCAGAGCCGGTCGAAGTTTGTATCCTGCTTTCTCGGTAAACGGAAATCTAACCAGTACAATTTTATACATGCTTTTTGAGATTTAATGGCTTAATTGCTGTCTCGTCCCAAAAAATAGGTTCGTCATCATTGTCAATATCAAAACTTTTTGAGGCCTGGTACATTATCTCATCGGGGCTAGGATCAGAATCATCATAGTCCAAAATCTTTTTGGATTTTTTTATCCTCATGGCTTCCTTGCCAATTGCGACCTTTGTCATTTCGGCGTAAGTTAGAGTGGGATATTCTGAGGCATGCATAAAATCAAGAGCCTGCCTCAATTCATCATTTAATACTAATCTCATAGTGTTCATAATTGACATTATGTATCCCTAACTCCCCTTTGTCAAGAATGATATAATTTGGGTGAATGACAAGAGTGCATTTTATGGGAATTGGGGGGTCGGGTATGGCTTCGGTAGCAGCAATCGCCAAAGCTTATGGATATGAAATATCAGGTTGTGACTTGAAAACTGGCGGACACGATGTCAAACACTTGGAAAACATTGACATTCTGGCTGTTACACCAGCCGTATTTTATCAATCGGCAAAACATCCTGAGCTTGTCGAAGGACAAAAGCGTGGAATCCTCATGACTTGGCAGGAATTTATGGGTAAATACTTACACAAAGATAAATTTGTAATTTGTATCGCTGGTACCCACGGTAAATCCACGACGACAACAATGGTTGGAAAGTTACTATTAGTAGATGCCAAGCTTGATCCGACAGTAGAAGTCGGAGCGATAATCCCGGAGTGGGGAGGCGGAGACCGAGTTGGTAAATCCAAATATTTTGTCTCTGAAGCCGATGAATTTTATAGTAATTTTCTCCACTATCATCCAAACATTGTAATCTTAAACAACATTGAGCTTGATCACCCTGAATATTTCGGTACGACTGGAAAAATGCTCGGTATATTTCAGAAATTTATTGATCAAATAAAGCCCAGTGGAACCCTCATCTACAACACTGACTCACCTCTGATTCACAAGCTAAAGTTTCCAAAAAATTCAATTCCCTATTCAATATCTGAATTTCCAAATGACTTAATACTCAAGGTTCCCGGCGATCACAATAAAGCCAATGCAATGGGGGTTATTAAGTTAGCTAAGTTACTTAAGTTGCCTAAGAAAATTTATGAAAAATCCTTAGGAAACTTCAATGGTATAGACAGACGCCTGCAAGAACTGGGAACAGTGAAAGGAGTAACAGTCATCGACGATTATGCCAATCATCCCACTGCCTTTGCAGCCAATATAAAAGCCGTGAAGAGTAAATATAAAAATAAACCCTTGTGGGTAATTATTGAACCCCACACATTCTCAAGATTACGAGCCGTGTTACCCAATTTAGCGCCCGCTTTAAAAGACGCCGATCACGTCATAATTTCTAAGATTTTTGCCTCACGCGAGGCGGATCCAGGTGATTTTACCGGGGCTGATATTGCAACTTCTGTTCCTGGAGCTCTTTATATACCGGAATTTACCGATATCGTTAATCATGTAAAATCAGGTATTAAATCAGGCGCTAATCATGTGGTACTGGTCATGGGCTCGGGAAACTCTGACAAATTAGCAAGAGAGATTTTAAAAAGTTTATGACCTATCAAGAGCTAAGACAAAAATATCCAAAATTTATATTCAAGAGCTTTTCGAAAGAGATAATTGATGGCAAATTGGTCCTGAAATTTGAGTATCAAACCCCACCCGATCTTGCTTTTACTCACACTCTAGAAATTTCAAATCTGGAAAACTTTGGATGTGATGATGTTTTGATATTTAACATTGGCCTTTCAGAAATGTTTTCCTACTGGAAAGCTACCTGTTCCCCTATTGTAGAAATTCAAGCAGGAAGTTTGACTTCTGATCAAACTGCCTTCTGGCACAAATTATTTATCCGTGGTATGGGCGAATATTATTACAAAAACCAGATTGATTTTACCCCCGATGATTTTATAGTCATAAAAACAACATATACCTCACCCCCTACCCCCTCTCCTAAATTAGGAGAGGGGAAGTCAAGGGGAGAGGTACTCGTCCCAGTCGGTGGCGGCAAAGATTCAATCGTCACTCTGGAACTATTAAAAAAACATTTCAAGATAATACCCATGATGATAAATCCCGTTCCTGCCATGATAGATGTCTGTAACGTGGCTAGTGTCGAAAAACCAATAAATATTGCCAGACACCTTGATCCTCGACTTCTGGAACTAAAATACCTCAACGGTCATGTGCCCTTATCTGCTTCTATCGCCTTTATTAGTATCCTTCTTGGATTTAAACATGTCGCCTTGTCCAATGAACGCAGCTCAGACGAAGGCAATACAACTTACCTGGGACACAATATTAATCATCAATATTCCAAATCTCTCGAGTTTGAGACCGACTTAAATAAATATTTAGAAAATATTACACATGTAAAGTATTTTTCATTTCTTAGACCTCTCTATGAATTACAAATCACCAAATTATTTATAAAATATCCACAATATTTCAAGGTCTTTACCAGCTGTAACAAGAATTTTAAGATAGATCCATCTACACACCCTGTTGGCTCACTATGGTGCAAAACCTGCCCCAAATGTGTGTCTGTAGCACTACTTCTAGGGAGTGAAATCGTCACAAAAATAATGGGCTGTTATCCCCCCGAAATGCCAGAAAATAAAGCTATTATGGATGGACTTCTGGGACTTACTCCAGTCAAACCTTTTGAATGTGTACTGACCCGCGATGAAGCTCTGGGTAATATCGACATGAATTCCTATATGGAAAATCCCAATATGCCAAAAGAGTTTGAAAAAATACTAAAATCTGAATATGATCATTGATCAAATATCTAAAGTCAAAAAAATACTAATTTTGGGTTATGGACATGAAGGTCAAAGTTCACACAAGTTTTTGGCAAAAAAATTCCCAAATCTCAAGATTGGTACTGCCGACAAAAAAGACGGTTCAAATTATCTAGACAAAATAAAAGACTATGAAATAATAATTAAAACTCCTGGCATTTCTCCCCATTTGCCTGAAATTGTAGATACAAAAAGGGCTGGTAAATTAATCACCTCACAAACCCAGATATTTTTTGAATTGTGTCCCGGAAAAATTATCGGGGTTACTGGTACCAAAGGTAAATCTACTACTTCATCTCTTATTTATCATGTACTAATTAGCAATAATATCAAGTGTGTTCTGGTGGGCAATATAGGAAAACCCATGCTTGATTATTTACCAGAAATAACGCCAGACACATGGGTCGTGGCTGAACTTTCATCCTATCAACTCATGGATCTACATATGTCCCCACATATCGCAGTACTCCAAAATATCTACCCCGATCATCTGGACTATCACAAGGACTTTGAAGAATATAAAAATGCCAAACTGAATATTGCCAAATATCAAAAATCCGGGGACTATTTTATCCACGATCTACCTCTCCCAAAAAAGCCTATTGAATCTCAACTCTTGGGTAAACACAACCAACTAAATATTTTGCCCAGTATTGAAATTGGCAAAATTTTGAAAATTCCAAGACCAAAAATTCTTGCAGCTATAAAAACATTTATGCCCCTAGACACTCGGTTGCAGTTAATTAATACTAAACTAGGTATTAAATTCTACGAAGATACTCTAGCGACAATTCCTGAGGCTACAATTGCAGCCATTGACACACTAGACCCTCAAACCCTGATCGCCGGCGGTCACGAGAGACATCAGAATTATGTAGAACTTGGGAAAAAGATTGATAGATCAAACATCAAAACTTTGATTTTGTTTCCAGAGACAGGTGAAAGAATAAAAAAATCAGTTTCGAATTCATCTGTCCAATCTTTTTCTGCAAATTCCATGCAAGAAGCAATTAATTTGGCTTTTGAGCATACCGAAAGCGGCAAAATTTGCTTACTATCCCCTGCTGCCCCGAGCTTTACCTTGTTTAAAGACTATAAAGACGAAGGGGAACAATATAGAAAGTATATAACCGATATGATCCGTAATTATTAGGTCAAAATTTCTATCTTTGCCCCCAGTTTCTTGTAAACTTCAAAATAATCCACATACCGGCGGGATAGACTCTCTGCTCCTTCAATAATCGTCTCCACCGGATCACAAAGAGAAGCCAGAAACACTGCCACATGAGCTTGAATGACTCCGGGTGGCGTGACTCGGCCTCCGGTAAAATTGACGGAACCATTGACGATCACTCTCTGGGGATCGCACATAAAGATCTGACCTCCCATATGATTTAGTTCACGGATAAAGTCCAGTCCTGACTCATAGATCCAATTTTGGACGAGCATTTGACCAGGAGTCTTGCAAGCAAGAGGCACAATCAGGGGCAGGGCATCAGCCGGAAATCCAGGCCAAGGCCGGGGGATAAATTTGGGCAGACCATCGGAAGCCAGAGGAAAACCGGAATTTTTGGAATCGACTTTCAGTCCGTCTGTGGCATCCACAATCAAATCGGTATTATCCATAATAAATTTGATGTTGAATTTTTTGAATGTCTGAACCAAACCCCCAATAATCCAAGGAATATTGCCTCCCAATATCTTTATCGTGCCTTTCGTCACACCAGCTGCCACAATAATTCCGGCAATATCTATATGATCCGGCAAGGCCGTAAAAGAAGCTTGATGTAATTTGGTATTACCAATAATTTCTAATTTATTTGATCCAATACCGGAAATATTTGCTCCCATGTCTGACAATAATTCCAACAACTGGCTAACATGTGGCTCACAAGCAGCATCGGTCAGTGTAAATTTGGCGCTTGATCCAGATGCGTACATGGCAAAATTTTCGGTAGCTGTGACACTGGCTTCAAACTGCCAAATGTCATATTTTTCTTCTATTCTTTTTGGTGCCGTAAAAATAACATAATCATCTACAAATTCCACACTACAACCCACCTTGGTAAAGACATCAATATGAGCATGAATCGAACGCTGACCCAAGACACAACCGCCTGGAATCGGTACCTCTGCCCGGCCAAAACGCGCCAAAAGAGGACCTACCAGCATGATAGAAGATCGGATCAATTCACCGAGCTCTTTGTCCACTCGATATGAATTAATGTTTGAGGCATCAATGACGGTCTGACCTTCCGACTTGGTGACTTTTACACCCAACAATTCAAGTATTTTGAGAAGCTTTGCCACATCGGTCGTCTCTGGAAGATTGGTATAAGTGATGGGACTCGAAGAAAGAATGGCTGCGGGTATGGCCGAAAGAACTGCGTTTTTGTTTGGCACCGGCTTCACTTCACCTAAGAGAGGAATTCCGCCTGTAATTTTGACCGTCACTGGTATATTATATCAAATATGGTGGATCTGACTTCCTATAATACACTGCGAGTTCCTGCCAAGGCTCACGACTTTAAGATTCTTAGGTCTCTTAAGGATCTTAAGGAACTTAGAGTAGATGAACCCTATATGTTTCTCTGTCTGGGGGCCAATGTCCTGTTTGTCCATGACTTTCCCGGAACAATAATTCAAGTAAATCTCAAAGGCAAGAAGGTAATATCAGAAAATAATGAAGAAGTAATTATAGAAGTAGCCGCGGGCGAAAACTGGCATGAACTCGTGATGTGGACCGTCGAGAATAACTGGTCTGGTATGGAAAATATGGCCTTGATCCCCGGGACTGCCGGGGCAGCTGTGGTCGGGAATATCGCGGCCTATGGCCAGAACCAGGGCGATCTGGTCCAGAGTGTCGAAGTATATGATTTACAACAAAATTCATTTGAAATATTTACCCATGACCAATGCAAATTTGTCTACAGAAATAGTGCTCTGAAAAAATACTTAATTACAAAAGTAATATATAAAGTATCAAAAACTGCCCAATTTAGTACAGACTACCACTCTCGATATGAGTCTTTAGAAAAAGAATTACAAGCGTATCCGACTGAAAAGATGTTGTATCCAGACAAAGTAGAAGCGGACTTGGTAAAAATTCCGGCTGGAAGACTTCTGGATGAATTGGGCTGGCGTGGAAAAACTATCGGGCAAGTTAGCACTTTTGAAAAACATGCTTTGGCAATTATAAATTTAGGGGGTGCCACAGGGCAGGAAATTTTTGATTATGCCGAAGCTATGCGGGCAGATATTAGGAAAAACTTTGATATTGAGTTAGAATATGAAGTAAGAATAATATGAGCAAACTAAATATTGCAGTATTGTATGGGGGTAGGTCGGTAGAGCATGAGGTGTCTGTTATTACCGGACTGCAGGTGATGCACAATCTGGACAAGGAAAAATATAATGTTTTGCCAATTTATGTGACCCACGACGGACGGTTTATCAAAGGCAACCAAAATTTTCTCAAGCCAGAATTTTATAAAAATCTAGAAACTATAGATAGCCCAATCGTCCACCTCCGAGGTGGGACCATCAACTCTGAAAACTTCTTAATCAAAAGACAAGAAAAAATTGATTGTGCAGTACTGGCCTTTCATGGCACATATGGAGAAGATGGCTGTGTGCAAGGACTTCTGGAAATGGCCGGTATCCCCTACACGGGTTGTGGGGTATTGGCTTCCGCAATTGGTATGGACAAACTGGCTCAAAAAAAACTATTTGGTGACATACCCCAAGTAAAACTTTCTCAAAATTTCCCCTTATTTGTCAAACCATCAAATGGTGGATCCAGCATAGGGATTACCAAGGTTAAAAATGCCAAAGAGCTAAAAGATGCTATTGAAGTAGCCAAAACCTATGATTCCAGAATCATAGTGGAAGAATCGGCCGAAGGCTTTATGGAAATAAACATCTCGGTTTTGGGCAATGGTTCAGAACTAATTACCTCCGTCTGTGAACAGCCGGTACCTTCGAAAGAAATCTTAACCTATGATGATAAGTACAAGTCTGGTAGTAAGGGCATGGCCGGGGCCAAAAGGCTCATTCCCGCTCCCATCAAGCCCGTCACATCCTCTAAAATCGCCCAATACGCTAAACAGGCATTCATGGCTATTGATGGCTCAGGACTAGCCCGAGTGGATTTCCTGGTGTCACCAGACGAAAAGACAATTTATATCAATGAAATCAATTCCCTTCCCGGCAGTATGGCTTTTTATCTTTGGGAAAAATCGGGCTTACCGTTTCCAAAGCTCTTGGATAGATTGATTGAATTGGGTCGCGAGCGTTTTGCCTCCCGAAACTCCCGTATCACCACTTTTTCTTCAAATATTTTGGCCAATCTTGGAAATACGCTTAAGGGTGGAAAGTTAAAATAAATGTACATATTGACAGAATGTACATTTTGCATATAATGTATATATGAATATAGTAACTGCAACTGATTTTAGAAACAATTTTTCTACCTACTTTGGCCAGGTAGCTTTTACCGGTGAGGATTTGTGGATCAAAAAAAGCAAAAATACATTGAGGTTGTCTAGAGAAAAAATCGCAACCAAAAAACCTTCTCTGCTCGACCTTGTTGGAACAATTACTCCCAAAGAAGCCGATGAAATAAATCGTTATATTGAATCCCTTGATGTTTGGGACAATGATAATTCTTGACACTTCGGCCGTTGTGGATTTGGCGGGTAATAAACCTTGGGCAATCAAGGCAGTAGCCAATCAATCTTTTTTTGTTAGTGTCGTTACACTTGCAGAAGTTCATATCGGTACAAAACTGAGTAAGAACAAGACTGAAAAAGTTGCACTATTATTAGAAAAGTTATTTGAAAACAAACTCGCTGAAGTATTAAATATAGACGCTAAAATTGCCTATAGATTTGCAACATTGCAGTCCGAATTACTAAATAAAGGATTACCATTGGCACCTCTCGATGGTTTTATCGCGGCCACTGCCCTGGAATATAAGGCCGCCTTAGTAACCAGTGATTCTGATTTCAAAAGAGTTAAACAATTGAAACTTATTACTCCTTAGACCAGTTCATTTATGCAACATCAATTGATAAATAATCTTATCGGCAAATTGTGTGGGCAAATCAGTATTAAGGCCATTGATTTGCAAAGCGGAGATACTATTGAACATTCACCCGACACGCTTATTCCATCTGCGAGTACAATAAAACTTGCGATTTTGGTTGAACTTCTTTGTCGGATAGACAATAAAACAATTTCTGCGGATTTGATCGTCAAAGCTATTGGTCTAAAAAACTTAAAAAAACTCTCCGAGCCCTACAAACTTCTAGACCCCACAGCCAACCCAACCTCCGCTCTTGAAATGTGTGAGTTGCTAACTAAAATTTATCAAGGCAAAATTCCAAACTCCAAATATGCACTCGCTTTGATGGGAGACCAAGTCTTTCGGAACCGTATCCCCTATCTATTGCCAAATTACGCTCAGGTTTATAATAAAACCGGCACTCTGGATAACGGCAAAAATATCATTGTCAATGATGTAGGGATAGTGGTAAATACCAAAAACAGTAAGGCTTTTGTGCTTTCGTTTTTATCTAAAAATCAGCAATCAATCGCTCAGACTTCGCTGGTCATTGCCGAGATTTCCAAGATATTGTTTAAGATTTGGTTAGAATAGATTTTGGATGGGGATAAATGGAAATTACTCAAGTTGTAGCAAAAAGGTGGCGGGTTTGGCGGGGAAACTTACCACATAACCAATTTTGGCCTTAGAAAGCCAAACCATTAAGACATCATCTTCTACTCAATAATTATCCGGCAGGTCGTTTTCGAATAAGACAACAGCATTTTTCTTTTCAACTGCACCTATTGCATCAGTGACCTTGTCAATATAACTTACCTCCTTGCCATAACCATCTGCCAATCCCCTAGTCCGATCATTTTTACCAACCAAAATTACCTGGTCAATATCATTTAACAACGCTCCTAATTTTTTATGAATTGCATAAGTTTCAGATCCCAGCTCGGGAATACCCGGAGTAACAATGACCTTCCATGTCTTAAAACTTTTCAAATATTTTACTGCCGCCGCAAAACCATCAGTATTGCTACTGTAGGCATCATCAATAATAGTCATGTCACCGCGACTCAAGAGAGATAATCTATGAATAGGATTTTTAAGTTCCTTAGGAAGCTTATGAACACCTAGGATCTTGGCCATAACCATAGCGCCTTCCAGATTTTGCTCACGGGGATGAGTATAAGTCCCAGTACCATAGCCTACGATTCTTAGGTTACTTAAGTACTTTTTGGAAATATTGGGATTTCCTATGTTGATGACGGCTTTGCCTTCGCTGGAGAGAACATACTCCACCGATTCGGATTCGCCTTTTATCTCGTTTTCGAGAGATCCAAAACGCTCTAGGTGCTGCTCATTTATGCCAGTCAGCATAGCGTAATCCGGCAAATAAGTCTCACACAATTCAGCTGTTTCCCCTATTTTATAAGACCCCATTTCCACTATAAAATAATCATAACTTTCATCCAGTTCCCACTCTACCACCTTGGCAATCCCAAAAAGAGTGTTGAAATTTCCCGGAGTTCTCAATACTTTATATTTTGTCTTTAATATCTGATATAGATACTCTTTGACCGAAGTCTTGCCATAGCTTCCGGAGATAGCAATCACTTTTAATCCAGATTGTTTTAACTTTAGAATTTTTTTTCGCATGTTATTTTTTGTAGTAATTCGGTTTACAATCTCATACGGCTTTAAAAACAAAAGCGCTAAAAACATCAAAGGCCAAAAACCAAATGACAAACAATAAATAAATTTGGTTTTGGGAGTCCAGACCAACGGCTTTTTGTTTTGTAGTTTTGTGACAAATATATTTTTGACCCACCATCTTAAAAATCTGATCGGGTCATATTCTTCCAGCTGTAATATATGCAAATGGGTTATCATATATATTCGTTTAATATATCCAAAAACTCCTTTGGCTTTGATAAATGTGGCCAATGATCGGCTCCCCAGACTACTCTAATCACTGAATCGTAAATCAACTCTTTTATCTTTTTGGCTTGAGTAATCGGCAACACTCTGTCTTTTTCTCCCCAAATAATCAGTGTCGGACACTTTACTTCTGTCATTTCTTTTGTCAAATTTTGGTTGATTACTTTGACAAATATCTTGCGCATATTTCCAGCTGATCTATAATCCGGTGAACGAAAGATGTTTTTGATATTTTGGGGAACCCATCTAAAATAATCAGCTGCCAATCCAAATACCCTGGCTTTGAGTGATTTAAACTCTATGCCAGCCGCATCAACCAAAATTAATTTTTGGGCTTTCAAAAAAAGTGCTACTCTCCCCCCGAACGAATGTCCCATGACAACCGGATTTTTGATATTAAATTCTTTTAAAAACTCATTTACAAAATCGACATATTCATAAATACTCCAATCAGAAGATGGCTTGGGACTGCCACCAAAGCCCGAAAAATCCAATCTCCAGACTCTGTATCTTAGACTTAAACTTTCAGCTATTGTCTGCCATTCGACAAGGCTTCCTCCCCACCCATGCAAAATAAGTAAATCTTTACCTTTGCCAATTACTTCATAATTGACCAGCTGTCCGCTTATGATCTTTTGCATGAACCCATTATACCTTTTTTGCTCTCAGGGCTAAAAACTGGGGAATTTCGCGGAAGGAGAGGTTTTCAGCCCGGGCATTGGGACCCGGCTGGCTGGTCTTATAGGTTGGAATTTCCAGCATTCTATCAATTACAAAACCAAAATTATTTAATGAATTCACATATTCTTGCAATGGCCGATGGTAACTGATGGTGACACCGCTTTTTTGTGAGGAATACGCCTTCATGGGAACAGCCAGTGGGGTCAAATATCTATCGATACGTCTATATTGCAATTTGCGCCCCTCATCCCAACCCCAGCCACTCTGTCTCGGAATCCGAAACGCCGGGTGATTCATAAAAATAACCAGCCTCGCACCTTTAGTTAAACATTTAGTCAATGATTCAATCACTTGATCGAGAGGATCCATGTCCTGGATTGACAAAAGCATGACTGCTGCGTCAAATCCCGACATGTTTAATTTACGGGCATCCCCAACTAAAAAGTTAGCGTTATTAATTTTTCGATTTTTTGCGATTTTTATAAGCTGTTCGCTGACATCTACTCCTGTATACAATCCTTGTGCAGAAACTATATATTGCGCCAGTACACCCTGTCCACAACCTATATCCAAGACCTTCTCGTTTGGTTTTATTGCCAATAATTCCAAGACAGCCGGAATGGCCAACTTGGTATGGTGAATACTGCCCTTGTCCCCCACCCAACCGTCATACCAATCAGCTACCGGATCCCATCCTTGTGTTGCCATCTTTCGATTATACCAATAACTTCTTTCCAATTGGGCTGGATTCGGAAACCAACATCACATCATCTATTTTCTTGCCACCAATACCACCTGGAACCAAAACTATCTTTAGAGTCTTGCCGTTGTTGGTTACCTTGTGATATTTGGGTTTGTAGTTTTCCATTATTTTTATATTCTTTTTGATTGTATCAATATCAATTTCCAAAGCTGTCACCATTCTTTCCATCTCCGATCTAGTAGTATTTGAGGCTGATTCCATGGCAGATGGTGCTTCGCGCTGGGCAACTTTGGCTGTCTCCAATGCTTTATTTAGCACAATAATTTCAGATTCTAAACTCTGAATAATTTTGGCTTTCCAGTCCATATAGGGATTATAACATTGGGGAAATTGGGGTGTTTGGGGAGATTAAGCTTTGGAGAGGGTTTTCAAAAACTCGTCATTATCTTTAGTCTTTTTCATCTTGGTAATCAGAAGCTCGGTGCGCTCGTCATCGTTTAGCATATCCAGCATTCTTCTGAGCTTATTAACTTTTTCGTATCGATCCCCGAGCAACTTTTCATCACCACGGGTCCCGGAATTGAGCAAACTAAATGATGGAAAGATTCTGCGATCTGCCAGTCTGCGGTCAAGATGCAACTCCATGTTGCCAGTCCCCTTGAATTCTTCGTACACCAGATCGTCTTGGCGGGAGCCAGTGTCAACCAGACAGGTACCGATAATAGTCAGTGATCCACCTTCCTCGACATTGCGGGCAGCCCCAAAAGCCTTTTTGGCAGGATAGATGGCCTCGGCTGAAAATCCTCCACTCATCATCCGGCCACTATTTCCGGAAATCATATTGTAAGCCCGGGCCAGACGCGTAATAGAATCCAAAAGAATAAAGACATCGCGACCCATTTCGACCAGTCTTTTGGCCCGCTCGAGAGCCAGCTCGGCAATTCGGACTTGGTCAAGGGGTGGATCATCAAAATTGGAGGCTGCCACTTCGCCCTTTAAGCTTCTGGTAATCTCGGTTACTTCTTCGGGTCGTTCACCAATAAGAACTGCCATCAAATGCATATCGGGATAATTGGCAGACAAGCTTTCGGAAATTTCTTTGAGCAACCAAGTTTTCCCTGCCTTGGGCTGGGCAACTATTAAGCCCCTTTGACCTTTGCCAATTGGGGCAATCAAATCAATAATTCTGGTAGACAATGTCTCGGCTTTGGTTTCGAGCATCAATTGAGCGTCGGGAAAAATAGCGGTCATCTCATCAAAGACCGGCCTGACACCGACTTTGTCCACTTCGCTTCCGTTGACTGTTTCCACTTTTAGAAGTCCCCAATAACGCTCATTTTCTTTGGGTTGCCTAGCCTGCCCTCCCACTTTGTCTCCTTTTCGCAAATTAAATCTTCTGATTTGGGACATGCTGATATAAACATCTTTTGAAGACGGTAACATCTTTGGCCGCAAATAACCATGGCCATCGGGGGTAATATCTAGAAATCCCTCTACAAGCTCGGTTGGCAAACCTGCGTCTGGCAACATCCGGTCATCGACGACACCGCTAAAGTTATCAGTCACAGCTTTTGCAACTGGTCTGATTATAGACGGTTTGAAGGTCGATCTGGGCGCCACACGGCCAACAGTACGCACCGTACCGGGACGCATCATGGAGACTATACTGGATTGATTATCACTCATAAATACTCCGAAAGTGTCTTCCTAGGGGGGGAAACTAATGTCATTATATCTCCCACTCGTACACTGTCAAGTATTGCTTTAAATTCTCTTTGCAACCACCACCAAACGTTTTTGAGTCGTGCCAAAGGGATAACAAGTCTGGAGAACCAATAACTCGTGTGTAAACTGAGGAACTAAATAGCGGGTATCGGAGGCTGCCAAAATCTCCATTTTTTCAACACGGTAGTGATAATAATTGCCTTTGTAAAAAAGCTCGACTCGGTCATCGGGTTTCATCTTGTCCAATAGATAAAAAACAGCATTGAAACGGCTAAAATTTAGTGGATTGTCTGTTGAGTGGGCGAACAAATATGTGGTTCCGCGTCTACCTGGTACCGATAATCCAGAGGCTTCAGCAACACCTCTTTTCAAAGCTGTAAAATATTCTTTTTCGTTTGCTGAATCGACTTGGGCAACCACAGGAGCTTTGGCATCAATTCTCGGTACATAAATCATGTAGTCTCCTGTGGCCGTCCAGACTGGATTGTTCCAAGATCCACGCAGTTTTCCCAGAGCATACCAGCGCTCGCGGATAGTGTATTTGACTTGATAATATGCAATTGGGACATAGATCCAGATAATGCCAATTATAGAGGCGGTCAAAATCATCGCTCCAATTGCAGGCAACCACTCTTTCATAAATTATTCCCCCCAAACCCGCAATCCCGGGATTTCGGAAAAATGCTGATCGTAGGTCACCAAGACCGCTCCATTTTCCATGGCTTGAGCCGCAATCCAGATATCGTTCGACGGTATAGGTTTTCCCTTTTTACCTAATTGATATCTGAAATTGGCATAAATTTCTGCTGTCTCCTGGCTAATTTTTAAAACTTCGATATTATTTTCTTCAATAAAAGATTCCAAAAACTTTTTATTTTTTGCTTCTCTATTGCCTTTTTTGTATCCATAAATCAACTCTCCAATAACTATTGGAGATAGCAATATTACATCACTATCATTAAATTTTTCTAATATTGGTTCATAATCCTCTGATACTTTCCGAAGCGCATTGGTGTCTACCAATATTTTTTTCACTTCCAATCCTCCTCATCTATTTGTTCAAAAGCTTCCTCAACATATTTATCAAAAGCTTCCCCTTCTTCTTTTGTCCACATTTTTTTTAGCATTGAAAAATCTTTTTTTTTCTTGGTGAGACCTACATAATTTCCAGCGGCTACTTTAAACGTTGCGCCTAAACTCAAATTTTGATCCGCAGCCACCTCTCTCAATCTGAGATACAGTTCATCAGGGATGTCGTGTACGGTAAGTGACTTCATGAACCATATTATGGTTCACCGTGAACCATTTGTCAAACTTTAGATTTGGCGTTTGCGGAGGAGGAGATAGCCCGCCCAGCCTGAGGTCATAAGAACTGAAACGGTGGAATACAAATCAAACCCTGTCTTGGGTGTAACTTTGGCTACTGGTGTTGGAGTTGGCGTGGAACCTGCCCCTGACGGAGTCGGAGACGGAGTGGGGGTGGGGGTTGGTGTTGGTGTAGGGGTTGGGGTAGGCGTGGGTGTCGGTGTCGGGTTACTGCCATTTATTGAATAGGAAACGGTCTTTGAGCATTCAACTGGGCAATTATTAAAGTCATTGGCTACACAATTTTTCCATGTATGTGTCCAATTATAACTTCCGGCACTTGTCGCATTACAATTTTTACTACCCCAAAATTGACCTGAACACGATACTCCTCCGCTCCATGAATCACCCACCCAAGTGCTACCTTGTGAACCACTAACTGTAAAATTTACAGAATTCCCAACATTCATCGGGTTCGGTGAGACGTTCATATTGACTTGATTATTATCACAACTCGGTGCAGACGTAGTCGTCCCCCCACAATCTCCCGAATACCAAACTACGTAATCCAAAAGTCTACAATTCGGATCCCAACTTGCGGAATTTTGGTACCTGCAATTTCTATCAAAAACATCAATTTGAACCGTTTTACCACAGCTTACCCCCGATGAGCTTTGCGAAGAACTCCAAGGATAGGTTTCGTTTGACTTACATTCAGCAGTATTGCTATATTTTCCATCACAGGTAAATTTAACAACCATTTTGTCTCCTCCTGAACAAGAAGCTTGATTATTGTCCCAATTGCATGTTCTGGGATTTGGAGCACCAAATGCTTGTATTAACTCCCCAGCCTTAACTGAGCTCCCGGAAAGAGCCATCAGGACAACTGACATGATAAATACTTTTATTTTCATCATGGAAGGCAGTACTCCTGCCCGACGTACTACCCTCCATGATAAAAACATTGTGGACACTAGATATAAATTTTTAAATTATGCCCTACTGTCGCCAATATTATTTTTGACAGTAGTTGCAGTGTTGTGATACAACTCTGCTAGTGAATCCGTTCTGTCTGTCCAAACGGGTTTGCGATTTTTAAAAGGGCATTTCCAATCGTGTTTCTTTACTGGATCAGCGATGGCAATGCTCTTTTTTTATCTCCCCATACTCATAGAAATAACACCTTGATTGAGAAAAGCCATGCGGGAGAGCTGAGAACGCATCCAAGAGGAAGCAGAAGAAATGACCGGAAGTGTTCGGCGTTTTGGGGCTGATGTCTTAAATAGATTCTTTAAGATCTTGGGCATACTCTATTTATACAACCTATAACATATCTTGTCAAGAGCCTATAGTTCCTATTTGCTTACAAACAACCCAATACTTAGCCATTTGTGGATAACTACAGACTCAAATATCTAACCGTGGATAACTAGTGGAGAAGTTTCGTGATGGCCGATGAGACGGACTTTCCGGACTCAGCTGAGGCGACTCTATAACCCAATTTCTTGGCTTCTTTGATACGTTTGTCCAATCCTGAGACTTTTCTGACCTCACCCATGAGACCAACTTCACCGACGGCTGAGACATCTTCGGGCATGGGTTTGTTTAGAAAGCTGGAAGCAATGGCCATGCAAATAGCCAGATCTACTCCCCTGTCAGCGAGCTTAATGCCACCCGTCACATTGACAAAAATATCCTGATCCCCCAAATGTAGATCAGCTCGCCTGATCAAAATAGCTACCAGCATTTGTAACCTGTTGGCATCTATGCCTATAGCAACTCGACGAGAGATAGAGAGTTGTGATAGAGTAGTTAATGCCTGAATTTCAACTAAAAGCGGCCTTCTACCCTCAAGAATGACCGATACGACACTTCCGGGGACTTTTGTTACCCGCTCTGCGAGAAGCAGTTTGGACGGATCGGACACTCCAATTAGTCCTACCTCACTCATTTCAAAGACTCCGACCTCATCTGTGGCTCCAAATCGATTCTTGATGGCACGAACCAGACGAAGATTGCTTGATCTATCGCCCTCAAACCACAATACCGTATCCACAAGGTGTTCGAGCACCCTGGGCCCTGCTATATTCCCATCTTTGGTCACTTGACCCACTATGAAGATGCTAGATCCTAGATCTTTGATGCTAGAGGCAAGACGCTGGGCACATTCGCGGACTTGACCCACAGAACCGGCTCCTCCTGTAAGGTCTGTAGTGACCAGAGACTGGATCGAGTCGACTATTACTACCTTGGGTTTTATCTCCTGAATTTTGGCAATAGCCTCGTCAACATTGTTGGTTTCCAGAAGTGAAACTTCCGATATCTTTCCCAATCTCTTTGCTCTTAACGCGACTTGTGAGGCACTTTCTTCACCACAAATATATAACACATCTTTGCACTTAAGAGCCACTTGCAATAACAAAGTACTTTTGCCAATCCCCGGCTCCCCTGCTACCAGCACTACCATTCCCTCGACCAGTCCTCCTCCCAAAACATTATCCAGTTCCAACTCTCCCGTCTTCTGTCTTTTGTTTTCATCAACCTTGATATCTTTTAGGGAGATTGGGGTGATTGGGGATTTTGGGGAGATTTGGGAAGATCTAGCCGAGACAACTGTTTCGACCATGGTATTCCATTCGTTACACGAAGGACAGCGGCCAGCCCACTGGCTCTGACTGTATCCACACTGTTGACAAATAAATTGAGATTTTATTTTTGCCATCAATCTATTCTACTATAACTCCCTCTCACTCTCCCTCTTAATCTAAGAGGGAGACGCTACTCTTTTCTTTTACCTATCTTTACAGACTTCGACTAATGAACCACTCGATACCTCAGGCTTTTGGATTACTTCACCATAGTCCGAAAGATAAGCCGTAAATCCAGCTGCAACTGGTCTTTCCCAAAAGTCATTAGAAACATAGTAGATTACTAATCTCTTATCTTGACCTGAAGTTGACGGTCTCTATTTGAAATCTTCTTTACTTAATCCCGATTGACGTAATATTGAACTAAATGTGCCTTGTGGCATTTCTTTTTTACTCATCGGAACAATCGTTGTACGGCTCCCATTGGTAAATTTACCATCTCTTTGGAGGAATAAAGTTTAGGCATGAAGCGTGGGATTTTTGGATACAAACATGGAAGGCATCTCAATTTCCCTAATTTCTGATGTATTGTCCTCTAAATATAGGGCTAGGGCTTCATTTAAATTTTTTTGAGCCTCTTCATAAGTTTTACCAAAGGAAGAAACATCAACATTCAGGCATTGAGCTACAAAATATCTCCCTTCTTTCCACACAACACTAGTAAAGAAATTAATATTCATATACCTATAATTATACTACTTGTAGTCAACTGGTTTGGCGGTGAGAACGACGCCAAGAGAAAGCCTGCGTTTGTCAGTGTCTATCGACTCGATAAAGACATTGACTTCTTCACCTACTTTGAATCCTCCCTCTCCCGACATTTTGGAGGCATGAATCAGTCCCTCAATACCGGTTCTAATATTGACAAATACTCCAAATGGGGCGACTTTGACAATCTTGCCTTTGTGTTTACTGTCGATTGGATAATCGCGGACGATATTGATCCAAGGATCATCTGATAATTTCTTTAATGATAAAGCCAACTTACCAGTCGACTCATCGATACCAATAACTTGAACTTCGACTGTTTGCCCTTCGGACAATTGGGTATGTACATCGTCCACTTTTTCCCAAGAAATTTCCGAGATATGAACCAAACCTTCTAATTCTACAGCCTTGGCTCTCTTCCCCGCTTTCACCTGGACAAAAGCGCCAAAAGGCACGATACCCGTAACAATACCGTCATAATTTGTCCCAATCTTGACAAGCTTCAGAAGCTTCTTTCTGGCTTCGATTTCGATACTTTCGGTCACGGCTTTTTCGGATAACACTAGTCTGTTTTGCTCGCGGTCTACCTCAATTACTTGGACTTTGACGGGCTTGCCTACCAAAGCTGCGGGTGACTCGGATAATTCGTGGGAAAACTGGGAACTGGGAATAAACCCGACCAGCCCTTCTGCATCTACCAACAATCCTGACTTATTGATTTCCCTACCCTTGACGGTAATTGTCGATCCCGACTCATGGGCATCTTCAAATTTTTTCCACCTGCTGTCGTCAGCGGCTCTTTTCAACGAAAGAATTATTTGTCCCGAATCATTCTCCTGAGAAATAACTACTCCTGTGACTTCGTCTCCAACTTTCAAGGCTTCCAGATATTCGCGAGCCATGTCAAATTCCCGGTCGCCCAATATACCCTCAGTTTTTCCACCCACGTCCACAAACATCATCCGTCCGGAAATGGCTGTAATTATTCCTTTGACCATGTCTCCTCGTTTGTGAGTACTGATCTTGTGACCGGTATTGATCAAAAGCTCAGACATGGTCATACTCTTTGTTACTTTGTCACTTGCTTTCTTTGTTACTTTCAAAATACATTTTCCTCGCTTTCATATTAGATGAGTGTATTATAACACAAAATTCCTGAGTATCACCTACTCAATCCCCCTTTAAACCTATTAGGGATCATTGCCCTCATCCCACCCGAGAGGTGGGAATTACAACAGTGAGGACTAAAGTGACAACATAAAACCAGAAAACAAAATCCCGAAATTGAATTTTACACCTTTCAAGGGACCCTCCAAACGTAAAGCCAGGTGCCATGGATCCATCCTTCATGACCACTCTGTGACAAGGAATTTTTCGGTCTTTGTTCGCGTGGAGAGCATGGCCAATTCTACGTGCATCTCGTGTACCCAGTATCTGTGCTATCTGCCCATACGTAGCCACTTTTCTTTTTGGTATTTTGGCCACTTCTTGCCATACTTTCTCAAAGAATGTCATGACCTATCTCCTTTCCAAGGGTCTTAAATAACAGGTGGCTATTTGCATCATAATAATTAAAAACATGGTGAGTATTTATAAATACTTCACGATTGTTTGGATAGGCAATTTTTTCTTTTTCGATACTATGCCGTAGCCAGTCCTGCTCCCTTTATAATCCATTGTTTAATTAAGGATTGATATGGAGTGTCCTGACGATGCGCACGGACTTTAGCCAGTGAAATTATCGACTCAGGTAATCTGATCGTCACCGGTTTAGACGAAAGCTTGAGATTTGGGAAGATCCAACGTTGCATCTTGGAAAAATCCACATAAAGACTCGCATCTGCTTTTTGCCAAAAAGCTCTCTCGGCTTTCTCCGATTTAAATTTTGGTATCTTTTTTAGTTGATTCATAGCGGAGATGATGCGCACCAAATCTTTACGAATGGTAAAGACGACAAATAACCAGATTTCAGCAATTGTTTTTCCAAGCCCAATATATCTGGGCTCGGACTGAGAATGAGCAATATCTTCAATTACAAAAAACTCTTCACTGACAAAGATTTCTTCTGCCTCCTTGTGAGTGATTCCATGTTTTTTATAACTTTTGTCCAGATTTCCATTATCCCATTCGAATTTCAGAATATCTGGAAGATATCTCATGTACATATGATATATGTACTTTTATTTATTGTCAATACCCACCTTGGACAATCTGGTGCTTATTTAAAACCAGCAGTCAATAATTAGATCTAAAACTAGGTCGACCAATTAGCCAACCTAACCCATGCACAACACTAATTAACCCAGATTTAACTGAATCGGTTTCGAATCTTTTGACTAATTCTTTATATTCATTTTCCCAACCAACTTTTCCTGTGTTTACAGCAACAAGTGATTCATGCCAATAATTATCTTCTTCTATTATCCCCTCTCTTGCCACCACATCTTTTACTTTTTTAGTAAAAAAAACTTTTGGCTGCCCTCCAATGATCTAACAAATTGTCCCTGTTCAACCTGAGTTTCCCAAAATATCAAATTTCTCCATAAATTAGCTTCAACTATTCAAATTCCAGGACACTAACAGGCACAATTGAATTAAAATATCTTCGTGGCTTATATCCGCCAAGTTAAAACTAAAAGTGGAGCAACGGCAGTGCAGATTGCCCATAAAGTTGGGGGACAACTGACAAAGTTGGAACATTTAGGGAGCGCTCATTCTCCCAAAGAATTAGAGACCTTAATTTCTCTGGCCAAAGAACGGTTGCGGGGAGATCAACTGTTTCTATTTTCCGATCAGGAAAACAAACTGCAAATCAAATTAAAACAATCCTGTTCCCGTTTGTTGTTTCAAGTTTTAAACAACCAATACCAACGTTTAGGTTTTTCCCAACTTAAAGATTTAGATTTTGCCAATCTTTGCCTCGCCAGAATTGTGGAACCAACTTCCAAATTGGATAGCCTGCGAGTTTTGACCGATTTAGGAATTTATGGTCCCAGTAAGACGCAATTATTTCGGTGTTTAGAGCGGTCGATTGATCATAATTATCGCAAGACTATTAGCCAGCTTTGTTTTGACCAAACACCTAGTCAAAATCTTCATTTGGTTTTGTACGATGTCACCACTTTATATTTTGAAGTCCAAGAGGAAGACGGTTATCGTAAACCGGGACTCTCCAAAGAACGGAGACTAGAGCCCCAAATTGTTATTGGCCTTTTGGTCGACCAATCAGGATTTCCGTTAGGACTCCAAAGTTTTGAAGGCAACACTGCAGAAACAAAAACTATCCTGCCGGTTCTTGAGGAGTTCCAAAGAAAACATTGTTTAGAAAAAATTACTGTGGTGGCAGATGCCGCCATGTTAAGCCGAACAAATTTGGAATCGTTAACTGATAACGGCTATCATTTTATTGTTGGCTCCCGTCTGACAAAAATTCCTTACGACATTGCTCAGTTTCAAAAACAAGGATCTTTAATTGACAACCAAATTATTGATACCAAAACTAAAAATGATAGCTACAGAATTGTTTACCAGTACCGGGAAAAACGGGCTCGTTTGGATATTAAAAATATTGAGTTGCAGGTTGCCAAGGCCAAAAGAATGGTTAACGGAACGGCTCCAGTAAAAAGAAACCGTTTTGTCTCGCTCGAAAGTGAGAGGAAAATTTTAAATCAAAATCTTATTGACAAAGCTTACGCTCTAGCGGGTATCAAAGGCTATGTTACCAATTTAGGTTTACCTCCCCAAGAAATTATTAATGCCTACCACCAATTATTTAACGTTGAAGCCAGTTTCCGAATGGTCAAATCTGATCTTAAAGCTAGACCAGTTTTTCACCGAAAAAGGGACGCCATTGAAGCTCATCTGACAATTGTTTTTACTAGTTTAGCTATTTCCAAACGAATGGAAAAATTGACAGGATTAAGTATCAAAAAAATTATTAAAACTCTCCGTCCAATTCGTTCCGGCACTGTCACTATTAATGGAACCGAATATCAGGCAGAGCCAGAAATCACCGAAGATATCCACAAGTTACTGCAAAAACTGGAGTCAGGGCACTAATTTGGGAAACTCAGGAGAAAAGTCTTTTAGAATCAGTAAATCCGATCTCAAAGCCAGACCGATCTTCCATACAGCCAAAGAGCTAAATCCTGTCAAACAAGTCATTGTTGAAGACAAATTAACCAAAGAACAAATATCAAAATGTATTCAACCAAATGATGAAGCCAAATTACTTCTCAAGTTAGCAAAAATCAATTGGGTCACCTAATTGGCGAAGTCAGGACCTAGTGTGTATAAGACACTTGCTCTGACCGTTGAGCTATCCGCCCGGTCGGTGATATTATACCTCAAAGCTGAGATCTTTCCGCAATTTCAGACTCCACTAGTCTCACATCCCTCCCGTATTTCAATCTCGAAAGTTGTTTTATGGCTTCAGCCAGCTGGGGATTATAAGCCTCTTTATCAGCCTTCATATCTTTGGTGACATCCATCGAGAAGGGTGGCATCGGTTCGTTATTCACGATAGTTTTGATATAGACATTATATTTATCGACATTGAGTAGATCGGCTTCATTAAATGTTGGGGAAAATTCGTGTTGTAAATAATTAGCGTCTGAGACACCGGTTCTAAAAGTCATTACTGTTCCCACATTGCCAAAAATAGCATTCTTGACTTCCTCTTCCATCTGACCAATAAACTGGTTGGCGACAGTTAAATTCAATTTGTATTTCCGTGCTTCGGATAATATAGTGGCAAAATCAGCTGTGGCAAAATTTTGAAACTCATCGACATAGAGATAAAAAGGACGTCTCTGGTTCTCTGGTATATCGGCCCGGGACAAAGCTGCCATGAGTAATCTTGGAACCAAAATCAATCCCAAGAAATTACTATTTTCTTCACCCAGCCTGCCTTTGTTAAGGTTGACAATCAAGATCTTGCCCTCGTCCATGACTTTACGAAAATTAATGACACTCTCACTCTGGCCGATAATGACCCGCATCATTTTGTCGGTTATAAACCGGCCAAATTTGGAGACAATATAATCCAGGACTTCGGATTTGTGAAAGTCCGATGTCTGAGCGATTTGATCAGTCCAGTACCGGCGGACAATTGGATCTTGAACACGGGGTAGCATTTCTTGAACAAAATCCGGTCTTTGCAAAGCCTGCACCACTTCCACAAATGTTCCACCAGGAACAGCGTCGAGAACCGTAAGCATGGCATTACGAATAGCATGTTCAAACCGGGGACCAATAATGCCAGTCTTGTGGGGATCGTACAATTTGTACATTAATCCAATAATAGAACTGGCTATAAAATGTTTTTCTTTTTCGTTATTGGCTTGGATCATATTTAGTCCCATTGGTCGCTCGAGATCACCTGGATCAAAATAAATCACATCTTCGGCCCGCTCTGGCGGTATGTAGCCTAGTAAATTTTCGGCCAGATCATGAGGATCAATAAGGCACACCCCCTTACCCTCTCTCATGTCTTGGATAATCATTTGCTTTAATAGCTCTGTTTTTCCGACCCCCGTTCTTCCAATAATATAGGTGTGGCGCTCGCGGTCTTGGTCTCCCATAAATACTGGTCTGGTTACACCGCGAAAGACGCTCTTGCCCAAATATAATCCATGGTCCGGAATTTGCTGCGGAGCAGGGGCACGTTTGGCATTGAGCCAAAAAATATGGGGGGTTTCAATAGTTTTGTTGGGAAAATGATAGAGAGTGGCCAATTCTTCCGAGTTAAGAATAGTCTGGGCTCCCCACCAGAGCATGGGCTGGTAGCGGTAGATAAAGTCCGAGACAAAAGTGCCAGAGAATCTGACATTTTTTCCAGTCAGACCATTGTTGTCCCCATTGTATTGTTCAAAAGCAGCTCGGATATTTCCCATGTGAGCCTTGGCCGATTCTTTAGAGGTCGAACAGACGACCAGTCTGATTGTTGTCTCATAGCCATTCTTTGAAACCTTGTTGTCTACTGCTTCCAAGACTTTGGGGTCCACTTTGTAGCTTGCTTTTTCGGGGTCTGATTCGGATTTTTTGGTTTTACCAATCCAGGACCGGCCTTGGGATTTCCATTTACCATCGGCCGGAGCAATAATAATTTGGATGTGAGCCCCTTCCCCTTCTCCCATTTTAGCCAGAGACGAAGTCAGGGCAGCCATGGGATCAACGGCCAGATTTTTGTAAACTTGCAATGGTTTATACGGCACTCCTTTCATGACCAGCCATTTATATTCAACTATTCCTTCTTCAGTAAAAATATTTGGCTCTTCCACTACTTTTATTTCCGCTCCCGGATAACTACCGTGTATTTGTTTTTCCACCAAGTCCCGCAATTTGGCAGGAACCACAATATAAAAACGAATGTCTTCTTTACTTGCTACTATTTCAAAGCTAATGTGGGGTTGGGATTGTAAAAACGAAAACCAACCAAATGGTCCCAGTCCGCCTTTCTTGATAGCAGACAAGCTATTAAAGACTTGCTCCATGGCATCGGTTTTTATTTCATTGTCGCGGGGGACGGCTACTTGGAGACAGACCATAGCAAGCGAACTTTTTTCGCGGTCGCGGTGCCGATACAAAGCTATAGCTATGTACAAGCCAAAAAACAACAGCAAAAAAACTCCGGCCGCCAAAGCCATCAGAAACATTAAGGCCACAAATACTGCTGTAAACTCGCTCATGTTGTCAGACCTATTATATGCTTATGAAGAATCTTTGCTTGGCGGACACACCAGGTGGCTAGCCAACGGATAGCTTCCCAGACATGGTAATGAAGTCCCTTGACTATTTGGTCGTCAGTCAGAGGTAAGGTAATAACCGGATCGGTTGGGGTAGCGGACTGGATTAATGGTTGGTTTGTACTATCGTCCATGACAGGAGTTTTCAATTCGGCTTGTTTCTCCACTCTTTCGATATAACCCGCAGTTTCAGGATTTTTTTCGATTTCGACATGAGTTGGGATTTCAATAATTTTAGTGGGCTCGCGTTCTTTTCCGCCAAACTCTGCTACTATTTCTTCAGTTAGGGTTGGTGTCGGTTGATCATTGTCATCATCTTGGGCAGGTTTCATACATCAATGATACTAAATTTTCCAGACTTCTTCAGGGAAATTATTTTTATAATTTCACAACTATCATTAGGTTTGTTTGAATTTCAATTGTGAATTGGTCACTCTTACTTATTCGGCCACAAAACGTCCCTGTCTCCCCCTTGTCTCCTTTTTTAGTGTAGATTTTATTCATTTAGAAACTCGGCAGGAGTCATAATTTTAATTGTTTTATATTTTTTAAAGATCAGCAAATCTTCGTCACCTGTCACTATGTATTCACAATCACCTTCAACGGCTGCTTCCAGTACCCTGTTGTCATCATCGTCTCGCGCAATTTTTATTTCAATTCTTGGATTAACCAATTCAAAATCAGTCCTTATTTGCTCTTCGATATATTCCAAATCTGACTTTTTGAAGGGAAATTTCTTATGGATTACTTCGCTTAATTCTGCCAGCAATACTCCTGAAGTTACGCCCACGATTTTATCTTTCAACAATAGTTTCAATACGCTTCTGGACTTGCCTCCAAAAACGATAGCCGAAATCAAGACGTTTGTATCTAATACCACTCTAGTTCCGCTTTTTACCATGCCTATACTCTAGCACAATTCTATCTATGTCTTCATCGCTTTTTATATTCATTTTATTGGCTATTTTATTGCCTGCTTTAAATATCCGGTCCCACCGATCAGTTTTATCAATATAGACTCTGACCGCTTCACGGATCAGTTCGCTTCGGTTTCTATATTCGCTTCTGGCTACCAGATCCATCTGCGTGACTAGATCAATTGGCAGGGCAATATTAAACGTTTGTGTTTGCATATACAGTTATTGTATATATATTGTATATGTTTGTCAAGTCTTAATAATATAACCTAAAACTAAGCTTCAAGAAGCTATCATCGTCTACTATTTTAGTATTGTAATATGTCTCTAGCCGTTTTCTTAATTCTTCACGGGTTTCACTAAATTTTGTAGGTACATCAATAAAGGTCACTTTTTCTTTCAAAGTAATTACTGCTGTTCCATTCAATTCTTTTGTTTGGCTATTTTCTATTTCAACCAAGTCATCAACCTCCAAAAAATTATATTTAAATCCCAATCTATATGTTTCTGTCTTTGATCCATCTAAAACCGACGGAATCAAATCCTCCGAAAAACCAAGCTTCATCTTTATTTCCCGACTTTCGCATAATTAGTCAAATATTAGGTTTGGGATTGTGTTTAGGGCTTTAAACAGGGATTTGATACTTTTTGGAGGGACACTAGGGATAAAATGGAAGAATGTTTGTCCGTAAAGTGAAAGTGGGTAATTCAAT
>JACRNA010000017.1 GCA_016219445.1 Candidatus Amesbacteria bacterium | reverse complement strand
AGACAAAAATCACAATCATATTAATGGCATAGAGGGCTTCTGGAGTTATGCTAAACACAAGCTCTATAATTACAGGGGTGTATCAAAAGCTAATTTTCCTGTATACTTAAAGGAAATGGAATACCGTTACAATCATCGAAACGACAATATACTTGACCCACTGATTTCGTTATATTTTAGTTACGTTTCTGTCTACTTACCTAATAAAGTGTAGTTCGAACCGATAGTTTAAAGTTCCACCAACTTATTCAAGTTTCCCCTTGTGGCTTTGATGTATTGCAAATAGCGGGTGAGAGAGACATCCCGTTTGTGTCCCAAAACTTTGGTCAAATAAGAAAAATCTACTCCTGCCTGAATTTGGTTGACGCAAAAAGTATGCCTAAGGTCGTTGACCTTGACAGTCTTGATATTGGCCAACCTAAAATAGCGGTCGATGGCTGCGCGCATATTGCGAATAAGAAGTGGTCTGCCAGTCTTGGTCACAAAGAAAGATTGTTCATAAACATCTGGCCTAATAGCCAGATAATTGGCTAGGGCAGCCATAGTATTTTTACCAAGAGGAATGGTTCTTCCGGAATTATTTTCAAACGGTCTAATATAGAGCTCGTTTTTGCGGTAGTCCTCCATTTTGATATTTGCCAATTCTCCTATTCTGATACCGGTTTGCAATAATAATTCGATTACTGCATTCATGCGGATATCAAGCCTACAGGCATCGCGCAAACTTTTGAATTCTTGGGCACTTAGCATTCTGGGGGGAGCGACTGTAAACTTGGGGTGGACGACAGCTAAAGATGGGTTTGTGGAAATTGAACCATTGCTAACCAAAAATTTGAAAAAAGTCTTCATTGAATTGATTTTACGAGAGACTGATTTTGAGATGTAGCCGTTGCTAGACAGATAAGCCACAAATTCGTTGAGATGAGCCGTGGTAACTGTGGTGGCTTGGGTGATGCGGTGTTCCTCCATATACTTTGATAATTGGAGTAAATCACTCTTATAAGCTGTAATAGTAGCAGAAGACCTCTTGAATTCTGTAAGATGTTTAAAGAAGCTTGCCAGGGCAGTTTCGAAGCTAATTGGATTTGGTAAATTGTCATTCATAGAGTCATATACTATAGGTTAGGTTGCCTGTGGAAGGATTCTACATGATAATAGGAGCTAGTGCAACTATGAAAAAGAATCTATTGTTCATAATACTAATAATATTTACCCTGCGGTCAGGCTATGGAATCTGGAAACTCTGGCGGACCAGAAGTATTGTCAAGGACGCTCAAATCAGACTGGAGAAGACCCGCTTGGAAAATCAAAAGCTGACCCAAAAACTGGCTGAAATTCAAAGTGAAGAATTTGTCGAGCGTGAAGCGCGGGAAAAATTGGGATTAGGCAAGCCTGGAGAAACGATTTTGATCCTACCGGATCAAATCACAAATCACAAATCACAAATCACAAATCAAGACGATTTTAAGCCCAATTGGCGGTTGTGGTGGGATTTATATATTAGGATTTAATCTGTGGCTACGGCTGGATTTGAACCAGCGATCCCTTGTTTATGACACAAGTGCTTTAGACCCCTAAGCTACGTAGCCAAACGATATAATTTTAGCATGCCAACACTTCACCCTTAATCCCTCTCCTTACTTTAGGAGAGGGAAACTGATATAATGAGCATGTTCATTCACAACATGCGGGGTAGTGTAGAGCTGCACGAAAGGCTCATAATCTTTCAGACTGGTTTCGTGTTGGTAAAAACGCACTTTTAGCCCATTGGATAGGCCATAACTATCAGTTACAATCTATCGGTTGCCGGTCGTGTTCCGGTAAAGCAATTAAATATGGAAGAACTAAAGCTGGGAATCAATAGCCAATTAGATCAAAAGCTGGGAAATCATAGAGGAATGAAAATCGGTCAACAAGTCTCTTTTATTTATTGGTATTTAACCTTTGGAAACAAAAGAAATACCCCAGCTAATTTAAGATTACTATGGGATTACTGGAGAAAATCGTTTCTTAACTAAAACCAACACGTTTGGTTACTTAAGCCTGGATTCAATATATTTTGAGGCCAACTCCACAAACTCATTAATCTTTACAGACTCTTTGGCTGAACCAAGATGTTTAAGAAGTTTAAATCTTTTTCCTTGATATTGACCTGCTTGAATAGCAACAGCTCCAGATTTAGTTTTTACCCGACGGATACTAGCGTAGTGCGGTTTTACCCCTAACTTTTACCAAATTTGGCTTCAAGTGTAAATCAAATTATATAAGTGGGAAACTCAGGAGGGTATATTTTAGGATTTTCTTTAGTCTTTAGTGATTGTCGGCACTGGTATATCTTTTGTTTCGATTGCCATATTGTAATTATGAGCACATACGGTTCAGATGTCAATTGTCTATTCTCCACCTTGATAGGGAGGAGACGGTTTTATGTCAAAGACTAACACAAAATCATCAGCCAATTCGGATCGTCCGTCTTTTGACTTGAGACCTGATTTTATAGTAAGCCGGTAGGTTTGAGATGAAGGCCAATTTCTCTTGGGAGTAAGAATTATGCGCTTAGTATCGTCGTATCTGACTTTCTTGTCAAACTCCATAGTAGGCATGATGGTAAATACAAAGGTTGATAAATCTATCTCTTGGCTCGTATAAATCATTGTTGAATCTCGAGTGTCGGCAGCATAAAAAACATCCTTGGGAACAGTCTTGGTAATAATTAATTGGCTAATCGGTGGGGGATTATAGACGACAGGCACAGCCTTGTTTTGACCCAAAGTATTTAGAACCACAAAAAAGATAACACCCAAAACCACGAAAACCCAAGTAAATCTGGAAAGAAAAATAATATTTATTTTGTCTTGCATAAGTAATCTGGACGGGCTGGAATATCGTCTACAATCAATTCTATATGAACATGACTGACAAAATCTTTGGTTATAGTTCCAAAGACCTGTCCAGAACGGTACTCTTTATTATAATAAATATTGTCGTTTGAATCTATGTGGTTTAAATATAATTTCCAATGATGATTGTTGTCATCAGATTCAAATATGACCCCCCAACCCCAATATGTATTGGCATTACCTCCTTGCAGCCTTGTACAATCATTCTTGTCTTTGGCTGTTCCACCAAAACAATTGTAAAAGCTAGCAGCTATTTTCCATGTCATTTCACCGCAGTCAGACGAGTTGGAAGTTTTGTCACATATTTTTGGTAGTACTATCGGACCCCTTTCTTCCTTTGGATATTCTACGTCAGTAGCAAAACCAAAATACGGACAAGAGACGGTATTGCAAGCGATTTTATTATATTCACCTGGACATCTCTGAAATGTTTCGTCGTTTGCCGGCTTATCGTACCATTGATACATTCCCTCAATAGGTATTCCATAGCAGACTTTGCCATAGCCCTTACCACCATGTTCTACTGTTCCTAGACCACTATTTAATGACCCTGCAGAGATAACAGGATCAGTAACCGGGCATGAGCCGCTGATAATAAACTCATTTTCAGAATGAAGAGAGCCACCATAATTTCTGAAGGGATCTTTGTTTGGTGGAACTATTAAGGCGCTATAAATTATGATGAAATAAGTAAGAAGAGTCATTGAGCCGAGAGCCAAAAAGGTAACTCCTATCACTTTTGCAAAATCGGTAGCGGAATTCCACATATAGTTTTTAGCTGCATTAAAACCAGCGTTAAACACTTGGGGAACATATGAGATTAATTCTGGTAAAACTTGGGTTTCTGGACTCATGATTTTGGTGGCCGCTACTCCTCCCAAGGTACCTGCTACTGCTCCGGCAGGGCCTGCGACTACTGTTCCTACGGCACCAAAAGTCGTAGGCAAGACCCACACCGGAAGGTTAACTGACTTTACAAAGATTTGCATATTTGTAACAGAATTTTGAACCATTGCCTTAAACGACGATTGACCCAGGACGGGAGCATAGACAGAAGTTGTTGTTGCTGCGGTTATAGGTTGGGAAAAAGACTGAGAAAACAACCTTGCTAATTCAGGATTTTTACTAAAGGTAAAGAATTGCTGAACATCAATGTTGCCTGAGTTTAAAGAAAAGATTCTTTGCATTTGAACCTTTGTAAAATCAGGGACAGAAAGCTGTTTGCTAACAACTTCAATTGTCTTTTTGGGATTTTCTGATCTAGCAATGCTTATAAAATTGTCTCTGATGGCTCGTACGGCTTGGGGATCTCCGACGAGACTGGCGCTAGCTTGTAGATATGAATTTGCTACTGGAATGAGTTTTGCTGGAGGATTAACTAAGGAAGATTGGGTCAAGATTGAAGCCACGACTTGCTCAGCCTTTGTAGACGAACCTATTACTGCTTGCCGAGACATGTCTAAGACATTTTTTATATCAGGACTAATATTTTTCAATTGATCCATTGAGTCTGCCACAGCAGTAGCCACATTTTCTCTTTCCACCCCCACCTTTTTAAAATTTTCAACAATATTTTTAAATGCCGTTTTAGCATCTAGACTTTGGATATCCGAAACGGCTTTTGACGAGATCTCTTTGATAATCTTTTCGCTAACTTCTGGCTGTTGTTTTGCTAAAGACTCAGAAATTTTTTGGAAAGCCTTTATTTTGTCGGGGCTGTCTTTCATATTATTCAGTTTCTGACACCAATCTTAACTCCTGAGCACTTTTCTCTTCTTTCTGAACTCTGTCGTAGATTTCCTGGGGTTTGGTTGTGACAAGCTTATGTTCGTCCGGCGAAGCTACGACTTTGATAGCCACATGGTTATTACCCGCAAAAAACAAGCCTTCACCGACTTCAGCCGAAAGAAGTAGGTGTTTTTCTCCCTCGGACAGATAAAAGACGGTGGCTACTTTATCGATGGCAGCCGGAGACTGTTTCATCAAAAACTGGATAGACGAGTTGGTGACAATGGCTTTGCCAAAATCGGTACTGAGGAAATCCTCGACATCTTGGGTAATTGTCGTTAGACCAAGGAAATATTTACGCGCCCGCTTGGCGATGCCATAAAGAAAGGAGGCCGAATCAGGAGACCTCATCAGATACCAGGCTTCATCGACAATAAGTAAGCGTTTTTTTACAACCCGGCGCATTTTTGTCCAGATATAATCGAGAATTATAAAAATAGCAATCGGTTTCATGGCGTCTTCCAGATCGCGGACAGAAAAGACGGTAAAAGGATTGTTTAATTCGACATTACTGGGTTGATCAATAATACCAGCAAAGCTGCCTTTGACAAACTTTTCGATTCGGTCTGCTAGAGATTGTGACATGGCGTCTTCCATTCCAACTAGAGCTTTGTATAAGTCCTCCATAAGCGGGGGATCTTTCTTTTGAGTTTCGGGGTCGGTTGTTATACCTTTCATTTTATAAGTTAGAACTAATGCTCGATCAAGGATGGCTTCCTCGGATGGTGACATTTGACCCATAATGACTTTGAAGAGCGAATGCAAAGAGAGGATCTTCATGTTCAATTCATTTTCATCAGAGTCCTGGGTCAGGCTGGACAAATCAAAGGGATTAATCCGGCAGGTCGAATTGAAAGAAAAGTTGATATATTCGCCCCCAACAGCGTCGGACAAAGTTTTGTATTCATTTTCCGGATCGATAATAATTATTTCCGTTCCAAACATTAAACTTCTCAAAATTTCCAGCTTCACCATATACGAATTGTGGACAAACATTCCGCCCTCTCCAGCCAAAAAGACTCCATTGTCCACTTGCAGATCATAGACATATTTCTCCTTGTGTTTAATGCGTTCGATTTTGGTGATTGGATCCCAAAAGAGATCAGAGTTCGCGATTCGTTTCAGCTCATCGAGCACTGTTTGAGCGTGGCGAACCTTGAGTTGGGTAGACCGGTATTTTTTGGTAATGAATCTCGCCGCCTTGAAAATAGTGTTGTAGCGCGAATTGCTGGTTTTTCTTGTGACCAAAGAAGACCACAAAGACTTATCATATTCCTGCAGCGAAACCCCCTGCTCCTTAAAAGATTCATAAAGTACGACTCCAATTTGCTCAGATCGATACTGTTGGCCAGAAATTGTTTGATAAGCGAGTAGGGCGTTTTTAGCCAAGGGTTGATGAGCAAGACTTTTCATTGTTTGCCAGGAATGGCCAAGATTTTGCCACAAGAGTTTATTTAAGAACCGGCTTTTTGAGCCAATTCTAATCAGCCACGCGAGGGAGGGTAATGTTCTTAGCAACAATATATTTTCCCGCAAAGATTTTAATTTTGTAATTCTCTCTTTGCACAAATAAATAGCCTGCAAGAGTTGATCGCGCGAAGGATTATATTCACCCTTTTTCAGATCAATTATTATTTGTGGGGTTTTAATTTCCGATGATGGATAGAGCCAATTGTTAAGTTTTTTAAATACTGGCGCGAGAGTGGGAATAGTATCAATGTCAGTATTGGCCAACGCGGGATTCTTGAGCAATAATCGCAATCTGGCATTTTTGTGGTCGGTCAAAAAGCCAATGTGTTTTGCGAATTTGGATAAATGGTCTTGGCCGGAAACAGTTATTTGATAATAAGTTTCTTTTTGCTGATTAGTATTTGTCGCACGTTTTTGTTTGGGGTGAATTCTCGCAATTATTCCAAATCGAAGTAGCAAATATAACAAATCAGAAGCTAGATTCTTAGACTTTGTTGTGGCCGTGACTTCGTGCTCTTCGGTTCCTCCATCTCCCTCGTAGTAGGCTCGCAAATATTGGGCAACCTCAGAATTTGATAAAGAAAACATAACACCGGGAACTCGTTTCTCGCCTGACCTACCTCCCGCGCCCAGGGCGATTACCTCTCCTGCGAATTTCTTCCCACTGGCAAAGCCTACTGTTCCTTGCGGCTTTCTTAATAAACGATGGGGTATCCCAAGTTTACCAAAGGACATATCAATTACTTGAAGTACTTCGGGGTCGGTATTATAAACGCAAACGATATTAGGGTAAATTAACCCTTTACTTGTGATGAGCCCAAGTAAAGTTAGCCACTCACCAGAAAGTGACTTATTAGAGATATTGGGAATTTGTCTGGGAAGGGGAATCGCTTCGCCGGTCTTGACCACCTCGCTACGCAGAGCTCGAATTTTCCCGTTGCGCATGATCACCAGGTTGTGATCAGCCGTAACCGTGATTTGTCTACCAGACTTAGTGGTAATAGTATAGAGGCGGTTTCGCGGGGAAAAATTTTTCCTAGCAGCTATTGTGATGGGAGCCCATCTCGTAACTAAATTTTCATCAAAAGTAAGCGTTTTATAGTTAGGCAAAATGACCCCTTCCATTTCGTGGTCGATTTGAGTTTTGCCATATACATTAATTAGATTGTCTACTAGTTTGCCAATTTCCACCATTTTTGTATCGCCGTTTGGATCCATAATAAGGGTTTTTTCCCACCCGGCTCCACTTTTTCCCGCGCCCGCTTTTGCGAAGACGACGGTGTTCGCGTTCTCCAAAGTGAACCTGTCAAAAATTAC
Organism: Candidatus Amesbacteria bacterium; assembly: GCA_016219445.1. Lineage (GTDB taxonomy): Bacteria > Patescibacteriota > Microgenomatia > CAZETR01 > Amesbacteraceae > JACRNA01. The sequence goes on along the minus strand of JACRNA010000017.1, from coordinate 2,216 downwards.
CAAACTTCCATTGTGCTCATTAATTCCATACAATATCCCTTCATTGCTGGTCAGTTCTGAGGAAGTAAAAGGGAAAGTGGTAGCCAGAGAAGTAGTATCCATATTTCGAGAGATCAGCAAGTGATCTTGACCGGAGGGAAGGGTAGCTTTAAAGCCGTCTGCTTGCTGAAGGAGGGCGGAGAAGGTGGTTATCAAAAGCGATCCCAAGGTACTGCTGACCTGCTTGGTAATTTGTTCAAGCTCTACTTCGTCACCCGCAAAAATCGTCACATAAAGCGAAAACTGGAAAAATCTTTCTTCGCCTTTGACCAATTGCTGCTGAAGTTGCAAAGCATCTTCCCGCTTACCTTGAGTTGACCAATTGTTGTTGGAGTTGCAAAGCATCTTCCAGCTTAGCTTGAGTTCCTGGATCAATTACCCGTCCGCGTTGTAGGTCGGTTGAGATTTCAGCCTCCATTTCGGCAATTTTACGCCGCAGGTCATCGAGAGTTGACTTGCTTTCGACTGGATAGATAAACATCGAGACATTGAGTGAATGATCGAAATTGATAAGGGGCGAGAGCCAATTGGGTGTGACAAACCGAGGATAGCCACTGACAAAAAGCGTTCGGTAGAGCTTACTATCAATATTCAGAGTATTGAATTCGACATGGATTTTTTTGGGTGCAATAATGTCTTTGACAGATTGGTTCATATTAGTGATAAAAACTAAAATATAAATTTTGTAGTTCACTACTGGTCAATTGCCGGGCCTTCAGGCCAATTCTGGCAAAGAGCCGGATTAAATGATCCCTTTTGGGATCAAGACCAATGGTCGCTTTCTCAACAATTTCCGACACCGGCTTAGGTAATCCCTCGGGTCTTGGAGCCAGTGACAGGGCAGCGGTCGTAATTCCCAATTCGAGTGAGGAGTAGGGCAGGGCAACATAGAATTTCTTGTCCAAGACGTTGCCTTGGCGGACGACTGACTTGACAAAATCACGATATTTGACCATTTGATCTTTAATTAGGGGAGATGTCAGGCGTTCTATTTGGTCATCGACATATTTGAGATATATGGTTATATCTTTTTGTTTACTGGCCACGACTATTTGGATAGAAAAGGTTAGAGAGTTGAGAAGCTGGGCGTAGGAAAAGATAGTTGCTTCCTGTTCTCCTTCGGATAATAAACCAAAATTAATAGCCGAGACCGAGAGGATCATACAAGCCGAACCGTCTTTGAGAATCAGCAAATCAGAATTTATATCTTCAATGTCTATGTGTTGCTGAGTAGTTGATTGTAAAATTTTCATTTTGCTTTTAATAAAATAGATTTAATTATAGAATTGTTGACCTGAATTGACACCGGATCAAAAACCAAACCATCCTTCTCGGTAATAATAGTATATTTTCCAGACGAGAGAGGAGTAGCGATTGTAAATTGGCCGAGCTTGTTTGAACGCAGAGCCCGCACCGGTATGCCAGTCTCGCTATTTATTATTTCCACAATTGCGCCCTCGACTATTTTTCCTTCATTGTCATAGATAAGACCTGACAGAATATTTGCTGTTTCAGGACTTGAAACTAGGTCGGTATGAGTGACGGGTTCTACATCAGGAACGGGAATAGATTCGACTGCAGGTGGAATTGGGATGACTGGCAATACCTCACCCCTTGAATTCCCCTCTCCTAATTTAGGAGAGGGGGCAGGGGGAGAGGTATTTATAATTGGGGGCTTTGGAAACAATGCTTTGATTCTTTTTATTCCTAGTTCAATAATAGGAAAGATATTGAATTTGAGAACACTAAATGTGTGAGTTCTTGTTGGAGACGTATCGACTTCGTCTTTTTGAATAACCTTTTGTTCCCAGAAAAACTCTGTTGGAGAATAGACAGCTCTGATAAAAGCCAAGAGCCAGGCAGAAAAAGGCCTGCCTTGGACTGGAATGAAAGCCAGCATTATGCCAATAAATATTGACAAGAAGATAAGTGGCCATTTGAGAAGTAATGGTAAAGGGAGTCTATAAAAGATCAAACCCACAAATCCTCCTCCAGCCAATTGTAAGAATTGCTTGAGGGTCATGTCTCCGACTAATCGGAACTCATAGGAAGAAATATTCTGTGGTACAGGATGTTGATCCATAGGCAGTATCTCTACTCTACAGCGTGAAGCTTAAATTACAATCACTTTCTTTTCACGAACGTTACATTTGTGAAAATATGGGGTAAAATAATTT
>JACRNA010000025.1 GCA_016219445.1 Candidatus Amesbacteria bacterium | reverse complement strand
TGTAGTTCAGATAATCAGCCAAAAGTATCTCTTTCTGCTTGGAATTGACGAAGTTCTCGCCAAGCATTTAGTCTCTTGAGAGTTATAGCATTTATTTCACCATTAGACTTAGATCTATAATAAGATAAGTGCCTGTTATATATATTATTTATATTTGGAGTGACAGGATTAGGAGTATTTCTAAATAGATTTGAAAGAAAGCTACTCTGGATTTGGGTGGGAATACCAATAGTGGCTAGTTTTATAATTTCATTTTGGATTCCCCAAACCCAGCCGTTTAGATTGTTGTTTTCACTTCCTGCCTTAGTTATGATTTTGGCGGGGGCTGCCACCCGCTTTCCCAAAACTTTTATTACTTTAGTTGTTTATATCAGTATTGTGGGTAATGTCTTGTACTTTACCAGGCCGAGATTACAGCGTGAACAATGGCGGCAGGCGATTAGTTTTCTGAAAACACAAGATTCGGTAGTGGTTGTTAATTTCTTTGATAAATTTGCGCCATTTTATTGGTATGCACCAGATATGAATGTAGTGACAAGTGACAAAGTAACAAGTGACATTAAGGAATTTTGGTACATGGAATATTTGACTGGACTTACAGATCCGGCCAAATTGACTCAGAAGAAGCTGGAAATTGGAGGTTGGAAAATAACTGAGACTAAGAATTTCGAGGGAGTTGGATTAATATACAAATACATTAAACAATGATATTTACAATTATACATGCCACAATTCTTTGGATTTTACAGTTTTCTCCTTATCCTGAGCTTTTTATTTATCCGTATCTTACAACCAATGGCTTATTGCCATATAAGCAAATATTGGATCAACATTTCCCGGGGTTAATGTTTTTTCTAATCAACTTTCACTCGCTGGGTTTTTCGGATCCACAGTCATTTCATATTCTACTCATATTAATAGCCATTATAAATTCGGTTTGGGTTTATAAGATATCCAAAAGCCAATTGGCAGTATTTTTCTATATGCTTTGGCAGCCATTTTTTGAAGGGAACCAGCTTTGGTTAGATCAGTTCTTACCTCTTTTTACACTTCCCGCATTTTGGTTTTTTACCAACAATAAACTCGCCCTATCCGGTTTATTGCTGGGTTTTGGAGTAGTGTTTAAACAAACCTTAATTCCCCTAGTAGCATTTGCTGGAATATATTTGCTTTTTCAAAAGAAATTTAGAGACTTTACTTGGTTTGGAATAATGTCGGTTTTGCCATCGTTGGTAATGTTACTGTATTTTTATTCAAAGGGTATACTGACTGATTTTTGGTATTGGACAGTTCAATTTAACTTATCTACATATGCCTCGGGAGGAAGGCTGGCACCGACATTCTCAGAATTACTTAAACTAAGTTTGCCAGTATTAATTATTATTTTTGCTTGGATTAGAAGTAAAAATAGAAAATATTTATTTTTACTTATTGGCTGGATGCTTTTTTCTATAATTGGAGGAATCGCCAGATTTGGTTTTATACATTTACAGTCAGCGATTCCTTATTTTTCAATAATCTGCGGACTTGCTTTTATACATCTTTGGAAAATAAATAAAAAAATATTTTTAGTCTTAACGATAATATGTACTCTATGGATCGGCTGGTTTTATCTAAAGCAAAAAGATTTCTTTACGACGAGGTTTTTTGAACCAGAATCTTTGAGGTTGGTCTCAGAGATAAAAAATGTTACAGAACCAGGTGACAAAATCTTTCTTCTGGGTATTCAACCCCATTTCTATGCTTTGACCAATACTCTACCCGCAGGAAATATATTTGTGTTTCAATTTCCCTGGTTTCTAGAAAAATCCGGAAGTCGGATTTTAGTTAGTCTAAAAAAAGAATCACCCAAGTTAGTAGTTTATGATAGTTCAAGCCAAATTGACGGGTTGTTTCTGAGAAATTATGCTGATTACTTGGTAAGATATGTAGAGGAGAATTTTGTTCCGGTAAAATCTATCGGCACAATCACAATATATGAAAGTCGGAATTGATATATCAGCGATAATATATGGGACTGGGGTATCAAACTATACCCAAGAGTTGATTGATCATTTGGGGTCGATGGTTGATCTCAAAACTTTCAAGTTTTCGCGGTATCCACTGTCAATTATGGAATTTTTGTGGAACAGGCTCCATATTCTGGATGTAGAGACTTTTACAGGCAGTATCGATGTATATCATTCTTCTGATTGGGTCCAAGCTCCCAGTAAAGCCAAAAAAATTACTACGATTCATGACCTGACACCATTTTTGTATCCGGCGGAGACGGACCCAAAGATAGTGGAGGTGCATACGGCCAAGATGAAGTGGGCAGTCAAAGAATGCGATGCATTTATTTGTGTATCTCAAAGTACTGCCTCTGACTTGAGAAGATTATTCAATGTTCATCCAAATAAAATTTATGTAATTTATGAGGCAATACCCAGCAAATTTGTTTTGAAACCACAAATTACAAAATATACAAATTATGTAATGGCCATAGGATCCAGGCAACCCAGAAAAAATATTGAGAGACTGAAAAAAGCTTGTGAATTGATTGGTCAAAAATTGATAATAGTGGGGGAAGGCAGTGATTTGGGTTATGTCACTGATCAAGGCCTGGTAAATTTACTGGCAGGGGCATCTGCTTTTGTCTATCCTTCTATTTATGAGGGTTTTGGTTTACCGATTCTTGAGGCTTTTTATCACAAAGTTCCAGTGGTCTGTTCAAACACTTCCTCTCTGCCCGAAGTGGCCGGCGACGCAGCTGTCTATTTTGATCCTTACAATGTAGACCAAATGGCCAAGGCTATAACTGAAGCGATAAAAAATAAAGAAAAATTGATCGCACTTGGAACCAAACAGTTGGCAAAATTCAGTTGGGACAAATGTGCTACAGAAACATTAGAAGTCTATAAATCATTGATATGAAGAAAAATAAGTTAGCTGTATTTGAAGATAAAAAAATCCGTCGGATTTGGGTGGAAGAGGAAGAAAAATGGTATTTTTCAGTAATAGACGTGATCGCGGTATTAAGCGAAAGTATCGATCCAAGAAACTATTGGAAAGTTTTAAAAAATAGGTTGAAAGATGAGGGTAGTCAGTCGGTTACAAAATGTAACCAACTGAAATTAGAGGCTGCAGATGGGAAATATTATCTTACTGACGTAGCTGATTCAGAAATACTTTTTCGTCTAATTCAATCTATTCCTTCACCAAAAGCGGAACCGTTTAAATTGTGGCTAGCTAGAGTTGGATACGAACGAGTAGAAGAAAATGATGATCCAGAGAAGTCAATTCAAAGGGCAATGGCCGCGTATCTTCGGAAAGGTTATTCCAAAGATTGGGTGGATTTACGTCTGAAGAGTATAGAAATTAGAAAAGATTTGACTAATGAATGGAATGAGCGAGGGGTGCGGACCAATGACGAATTTGCAATTTTGACTGACGATATTACTTCGGCTTGGGCAGGCATGCGAACCCATGAATACAAAAAATATAAAGACCTAAAAAAGGAAAATCTCCGAGATAATATGACCAATCTGGAATTGGTGTTGAACATGCTGGCAGAAGCAGCAACAACTGAAATATCGAAAAAAGACTTGCCAGATACCTTTATCAAAAATCGCACAGTTGCTAAAAAAGGCGGTAATGTTGCGGGTGTGGCTCGTAAACAATTGGAAAAACAAACGGATCAAGCAGTAGTGTCCAGAAAGAATTATTTACAAAGCAAACAAGACAAAAGACTGACATGAGAATAAATATTCCATGATCCAGATAGCGGTCCATATCAAAAATATACATATGTGCAAATTGATAAAGCTTATACACACCCAGTTATCAATGGTGATGCTATAGTAGTATTTGGAAAGAAATAATATGAAATCAGAAATTACAAAAATTGATTTATTCAAAGGAAAACAAATAAGAAGAATTGTTTATAATAAAGAGTGGTGGTTCTCGGTAGTGGATGTAATTGAAATTTTAACTGAGAGTGTAAATCCACGTGATTATTGGTATAAGATGAAAATCCGAGTAAAAGATGAGAGTGATACTGAACTGTCGACAAATTGTCGACAATTGAAAATGGAAGCTTCGGACAAAAAAATGCGCTTGACTGACTGCGCAAACACAGAAACAATGTTTCGAATTGTTCAGTCAATTCCGTCTTCAAAGGCCGAGCCTCTGAAAAGATGGTTAGCGAAAGTAGGATATGAGCGGATACAGGAGATAGAAGATCCCGAACTTGCAACCAAACGAACTCGATCTCTTTATAAACTAAAGGGTTACAGTGACGATTGGATAGAAAAAAGGATTAGGGGAATTGCTATCCGAGAAGAATTGACCAATGAGTGGCAAAATAGAGGTGCTAGGGAACAAAGAGAATATGAAATATTAACAGCCGAAATTTCCAAGGCAACATTTGGTATTACTCCGAGCCAGTATAAAAAACTTAAAGGTCTAAAGAAACAAAATCTCCGTGATCATATGGATGATTTTGAATTGATCTTTACCATGCTAGGTGAGCGGTCAACCACCGAGCTTCATCGAACGAATAATTCCCAAGGATTGAATAAATTAGCAAGGGATGCGAAAGTTGGTGGGGATATTGCCGGAGGGGCGAGAAAAAAACTGGAAAAACGCCTCAAACGCTCAATAGTGTCTAAAAATAATTATTTAAAAGTTAAAGAATCAAATAAAGTCATATGATTATTGGAATTGACGCTAATGAGGCTAATCTTACCCAGAATAGAGTGGGGATAAATGAGTATGCTTACAACTTACTCTGGGCAATCAGCAATTTGCAAACAGAACACAAATTTGTAATTTACTTAAAAACAAAACCAAACGATAGTTTGCCAAAAGAGCGCGAAGGTTGGAAATATAGGGTTATTCCATTTCCCAAATTGTGGACCCAGACCAGATTGCCTTTTGATTTATTCTTTCGCTTTCCTCGCCCTGATGTCTTTTTTAGTATGACCCACTACGCTCCGCGCTGGTCTCCTGTGCCCACTGTGGTTTCCATCATGGATTTGGGTTTTCTATCAACACCTGAGCAGTTTACCAAAAAAGACTTTAATCAATTGAAGAGCTGGACCGCCTATTCTGTCCGCAATGCCAAAAAAGTCTTGGCCATTTCCGAATACACCAAATCTGAAATAGTCAGAATTTATCACAAAAATCCGGATGATGTAGCAGTTGGACTATTGGCCTGCAGTTCCAATATTAGTGGTCCTGTGCACAATAAATCTGTCTTGAAAAAATATAATATCCAAAAGCCCTATTTTATTTTTATCGGCAGTCTGCGACCCAGTAAAAATGTAGAGGGACTGGTCAAAGCCTTTGCAACACTTGACGAAAATTATAATCTAGTGATAGTGGGTAAAAAAGCCTGGCTTTTTCACGAAATATTTAAGACTGTATCAGATTTGCATTTACAAGACCGCGTGATATTTACAGGATTTGTGGAGGAATGGGAAAAGCAAGTCTTGCTTTCTGAAAGTATCGCCTATGTCCTGCCGTCGTTTATGGAAGGCTTTGGAATTCCGGTTCTCGAAGCCTTCACTTGTCAGACACCGGCCGTAGTCTCGGCTGTAGCCAGTCTGCCTGAAGTGGCAGGAGTGGCTGGTATTTATGTTGAACCAGAGGATGTTGATAGTATTGCAGCTGGAATGCAAAGAGCAGTCACCGACCGCGAGAAGTTTGTCAAATTAGGTCTAGAAAGAGTAAAATCATTTAGCTGGGACAAGTGTGCCCAGGAAACACTATTATGTTTAGAGACCGCAATAACAAAGAACTAACTCTTTCTGAAACTATTCAGAGAGGGATTAATAGAATATATAATGTTTTTTTGGATATTGAATTATATTTGTTGTATTTACTGGGGCATGTTCCGTCGCATATTATTCGCAAAATTGGTTATCAGTTAGCCGGAATGAAGATTAAAGGTACTATTCATATGTGGGCGAGATTTTACAATCCATCAAATATTTTGATTGGTGAAGATACGATAGTGGGAGATCATGCTTTTTTGGATGGGAGAAAAGAGATAAAGATTGGAAATCATGTGGACATTGCTTCCGAAGTTATGATTTATAATTCTGAACACGATCTGGAATCGGAGGACTTTACCGCCCGCGAAGAACCAGTGGAAATTGGTGATTATGTATTTATTGGTCCCAGAGTGATCATTATGCCGGGAGTAAAAATCGGGAAAGGGGCAGTGGTTGCTGGAGGCGCAGTCGTGACCAAATCTGTCCCAGATTATGCAATTGTGGGAGGAGTCCCTGCCAAAGTAATAGGAGAGCGGAAAAACAAAAATCCTAAATACCGTTTGGGCCGAGCCCGCCTATTTCAATGAAAATAATTTTGGCCATCATCTGGCTATTTTGCGCAGTTTATCTTCTTTATCCTGACAGTAAATTTCCCCAAGATCTTCCTAATTCACTGCGATCTTTTGAGCCTGCAGATACCGAGTCCCCCAATCGTAAGGCTTATTTTACCAACATGACCCGCGAGCAGATAATGGATTTTTATAAGCGCAATTTTGTTGGTGTTCTCGGTTATCGTCTAAATTATCCTCCTGAAGAAGCAGCTTCACTTATTCGTGACCAGACCCAGAGCAGTTTCTTAGAAGAAATAGTTCACTTTGGCAAACGGTCTTTGTATATAAACGGCTTTGTGCCAACCAAAGCAACGGAACAAATCAATAGAAATGGTGTTCATTACACCACCAAAGTTACAGTCCTCTATGTTCCTTCCGGCTATATCACAAGACTCACTACTTTGTTACTTCTGTCACTTGTTACTATGTCACTAATAAAGGCTTATGGAAAAGTATAAATGGTGGTTATTATTATTGCTTTTGTTTGTGGTACCGCTGTACCCCAAATTTCCTTTGGTGGGAATAGGGGGAACATTTGTCTCAATTAGGATTGAGGATTTTGTGATCGGTCTAGTGTTGGTGGGCTGGCTAATTGGCAATTGGAAGGATAAGTTTGAGGGGCCGAAAACTCCGATTGGAAAAGCGATCTTGGTATATTGGGCGGTGGGTTTAGTCAGTGTCTTTGCCGGAATATTATTGACCAAAACATCCAGTCTTAATCTGGGACTCTTGCATTATTTACGCAGGATTGAGTATATGTCCATGTATTTTGTGGGTTACTGGGCAATAAGCAATATTAAGCAGCTTGGTAGCTTGGTAAAAATGATAGTATTGGTCGGATTTGTGGTGGCAATTTATGGACTAGGCCAACAATTTTTGGCTTGGCCAATTATTTCGACTACCAATTCCGAATTTGCCAAGGGCTTGGCATTATCACTTGGTGCCGGAGCCCGTATCAATTCTACCTTTGCCGGACACTATGATCTGGCGGCATTTTCACTTTTTCCTCTGTTAATAATATTATCAACTCTCATAACTAATAAAAAAAACAATTGGCTATATTGGATAATTGGTTCATTGGTTTACTGGGTTATGCTGCTTTCCGCTTCGCGTATAACTTTTGCATCATTAATAATTGTAAGTAGTATTTTTCTTGTTAGATTTAAGAAATGGTGGGGTCTAGTGTTACTTGGTATAATTTCGGTAATTAGTGTATTTCTATCACCACAGCTGGCTGGAAGGTATTTCAATTTGATATCTGTAGCACGCGCCGAAGAAAAGGTAATTCAAAATGTCAACACGGTTCCAGATGCCCTAAAACCAACAGAAGTGCTAGAGGACAGATCATTAAATATTAGGCTAAAGGCATCGTGGCCCAAGGCATTGCGGGCTTTGGCCAAAAATCCAATTTTAGGAACAGGGTATTCGTCTGTGGGGTTGGCGGTCGACAATGATTATTTGCGTGTTTTGGCAGAGACGGGTATCTTGGGGCTTGCTTCATTTGGCTTAGTATTTTTAAGATTGTTTAAAAGCTGGATATCATCAAAATCTCCATTTGTCTGGGCGATTTTATGTGTGACTGGCGGCTTGTTGCTAAACGCTGTATTTATTGATATCTTTGAAGCGTCCAAAATTGCGACCATATTCTGGCTGCTGGCTGGTGTTACTCAAAAATTTAGAGAATTGGTATGAAACATAAGTTAATATTTATTTTAATATTATTGCTGGGGTTTGCAGTCCGATTGTACAAAATTACCAACCCAATAGCCGATTGGCACAGCTGGCGGCAGGCTGATACTGCCTCAGTGACGCGTAATTTTGTGAAATACGGAGTGGATATGCTTTATCCTCGGTATGATGATTTTTCCGACGTCTCGGGCAAGAGGCTCTTTAATCCAAACGGCTATCGCTTTGTGGAATTTCCAATATTTAATTTAATTCATTACTCGTTATATTCGACACTTGGATTATTGACACTTGAAACTTGGGGGCGGCTAACTTCGGTATTGGCTGCACTAACAAGTTCTGTATTGATATATCTTTTATTAAAACGCAAAGTCAGCGGGACGGCGGGACTTTTTGGTATGGGCTTTTTTTTATTTCTTCCCTATAATATTTTTTTTACACGGATAATTCTACCGGAAAACCTAATGGTGACGCTGACCTTGGGGACTTTATTATTATTTGATTTAAATCTCCTGACTTTGGGTACAGTTGTCGGGGCTATGGCTATTTTGGTAAAACCAGTAGCCTTATTTTTCTTCTTGCCATTAATCATTAAATACTGGCGAAGATTGATAGTCATGATACTACCATTTGTGGCATGGAGATTTTGGGAAGTCAGATTTCCTATGGGAATTCCGGCCAACCTCTGGCTTCTCAATGGCAATGGCATTAGATTCAAAGGAGCTTTTTTTCAATGGATATTTGGCGAACGCATAGGTCATCTAATTTTGGGATCTTGGGGTATATTTCCACTACTGGAGGGTATTCAAAAAATTAATTTATACTGGTTTTCCTGGGTACTTGGAGCATTATTGTATTTATTTACCTTCGCCACCGGCAATGTCCATCATGATTATTATCAAATCCCGATAATTCCGGTAATTTCGATTTTGTTGGCACTGGGTGTCTCTAAAGCAAATACAATTTACAAAAAAATATTAATGTTGGTCTGCGTTTTGTTTATGTTTGCTTTTTCCTGGTACGAAGTACGGGGGCGATATCAGATTAATCATTATTCGATTGTCAATGCCGGGCGGGCAGTGGATAGGCTTACCCCCAAAGATGCAATAGTCCTAGCCCCATATAATGGTGATACAGCTTTTCTCTATCAGACCAACAGGCGTGGATTTCCCTTTGTCTATTTCCCGGTCAAAGATTTTATTGATAATTACGGTGTGACTTATTATGTTTCGGTCAATTATGATACCTTCACCCGTGAAGTGATGAATAAATATACGATTGTGGAACAAAATCCGGATTTTGTGATTGTAAAATTGGAGGAGCTTCAGCGCTTATGAAAATCCTGATGCTTACTCCCTACCTGCCATATCCACCATCTATCGGTGGTCAGCTTCGTTCGTATCATTTGATCAAGAGGTTGTCAAAACATCATGAAATTACCTTGGTCTGTTTTACACGTGATTACAATAGCGTCGAACAAATAAATCATATGAAGCAATATTGTAAGGATGTAATTATCTTTCAAAGAGGTAAAACCTGGACACTGCCTAATATTCTGCGTACGGGTTTTTCCTGGTATCCATTCTTGGTAATGATTTATTTTTCGCCGGAAATAAAAGACAAATTGCAAGAAATTATAGACAATGGAAAATTTGATCTAATTCATGCTGAAACATTCTATGTCTTACCATTTTTACCCAAGACTGAACTTCCCACAGTACTGGTAGAGCAGACTATTATGTCTCGGGTATTCAGACATTATGTGGACCACGAAGCCCGATGGTGGCTTCGTCCATTATTACTTATAGACGTAGCAAAAATTGGATTTTGGGAGAAATATTATTGGCAACGAGCTAATTCTCTCGTCGCTGTCTCCGATGAGGATGCCGCGATAATGAAGTCCAAGACCACCGGTATTGATGTCAAAGTAGTCCCAAATGGAGTTGGAGAAGATTTTGATCAAATAAAACCTATTTTACATTACAACCACAAGATTCTTTATCAAGGAAATTATAAATGGATGCAGAATTGGGAGGCAGCGACAATTCTTGCAACCAAAGTCTTCCCGATTATCAAAAAAGAAATTCCCGATGCTAAGTTAATAATTAATGGTCAGTTTCCCACTAACGATTTAAAAAAACTATCCAGTGGCGACATTTTGATTCAGGAACACGAGGACACCGATAGTGGCGCGGTAGTTCGAGCTTATTCTAACGCTGGAATTTTAGTCGCACCAATTTATGGTCCCGGTGGAACAAGATTAAAAATTTTGGCGGCTATGAAGTCAATGATACCGGTGGTCACAACTCCTTTGGGAGCCGAAGGTTATGGAGCAGTAGATGGCGAGTCAATAGGAGTTGGTAAAACACCAGATGATATTGCCCACAAAACAATTAAGATCTTAAAGGATAAAAAATTGTATACAAAAATAGTTAATGCAGCTAGGAAAATAGTCGATAAACATTTTTCATGGGATCCAATTGCCACTAAGCTCGAAAAAATTTATGAAGAAATTATCAAAAAATAAATTAACGATTATTACTGTCAATTTTAACGCTGCCAAATTGGTAAGCGAGCTGATTGATTCGATCCATGCCTCAAAAGATATTAATTTTGGAATAAAAATAGTCGTGGTGGAAAATTCGCAGGAAGATCTTTCAAAACTTTCCGGCGTTACCTATTTACGAAACAAAGGAAACCTAGGATTTTCATCTGGAAATAATCTTGGAATCATTGAAGCGGAAGGAGACTATGTCTGGTTTATGAATCCTGATATCACGGTCGAACCCAATACAATTTCTCATTTGATAAATTTTATGGACAAAAATCCGGATGTGGGAGTAGTGACTCCCAAAATAATTCTTCCAAATGGAAAATTGGACCGGAATTGCAGACGGAAATTCCCGACTCCCATTAATTCACTCAAAAGATTTTTGGGTTTGAATGGCTATTTTATAGATACTCCAGAAAATGAAAAGGTAGAGGTAGATTCAGTCATGGGGTCAAATATGCTGGTCAGAACAGAAATTGGTCAGAAAATTGGCTGGTGGGATGAAGATTATTTTATGTATGGTGAGGACATTGAATTTTGTTGGCGAGTCAAAGAATTGGGTTATAAGGTTATGTATATTCCGGATGTGATAGCCCATCATCACCATGGGGCGAGTTCGGGCCTCAAAAAAACTAGTGTGAAGATAACAATCGCCGACAATTCTGTAAGGCGTAAAGCTATCTTGGGATCGACCAATGCTATGAGAATTTTTTACAAAAAACACTATGCCGGAAATATATTGGTTGACCCGTTTATCTACTTAGGTATTTGGTTCTTGGAACGGATCAGATTGCTGATGAGAGGATTATGAACAAGATTTGTATAGATGCTAGAATGTGGGGCATAAAACATACCGGTATTGGTCGTTACGTAGAAAATCTGATCGATAATTTACCTTCAGATGTCGTATTGATACTGCACCCAGAGAACCGAGATGAACCAACACTCAAGCGATTCCAAAAATATTATGCCAGCTTTCACCCATATTCATACTTGGCTCAATTTGAAATGTTTTTTCTATTAATAAAAATTCAGCCAAAATTATTACATGTGCCACATTTTACCGTTCCTCTCCTATGGTGGGGAAAAATGGTAGTGACCATTCACGACCTGATAAAACATCTCTCAAAAGGGTCAAGCACGACCACTAGACACCCCTTGATTTATTGGGTGAAATACCTACAATATTTATTTATTGTCTGGTTTGCTGTCAATCGCGCTGATTATATTATTGTTCCAGCAGAATATTGGAAAAATATTTTGATAGAAAAATACAAGTTAGATGCCGGTAAAGTTTCTGTCACCTATGAAGGCGTATCAGATAGTCTATACAGGTAATCTCTATCCACACAAAAATATTGGAGTCTTAATAAATGCCGTCGAGAGGCTGCAAATTAAGCTCAAGATAATTTGTGCCAGAAGTGTCTTTGAAAAACGTCTCCCTAAATCTGAATATGTAGAATTTTTAGGCCGTCTGAGCGATAAAGAGATGGTGGCGGTCTATAAAGCTTCACGGGCTTTTGTTTTTCCGTCTCTGATAGAGGGATTTGGGTTACCCGGTCTTGAGGCAATGGCTGTCGGTTTGCCGGTTATTGCTGCCCGCGCTTCCTGCTTGCCAGAAATATACGGTGATGCAGCGCTATATTTTAATCCAAATGATGTCGATGATCTCATCTCAAAAGTTCAATCAGTTTTATCAGATGAAAAAATGCGAAAAGAATTAATAATAAAAGGCTTTGCTCAAGTTAAAAAATATTCCTGGTCTAAAATGGCCAGCCAAACATGGGAAGTATACCAAAACGTGTTGCGATAGTCTATGACTGGGTGGTGAAGTGGGGAGGAGCCGAGAGAGTACTTTTGACTCTGCATGAAATGTACCCCGATGCTCCTTTGTATACATCTGTATATAATTCCAAAACTGCAGGTTGGGCAAAAGTTTTTCCAAAAATTTGTGCACCCAAAATAAGATTTGATCACAAGTTGTTTGCTTGGGCTTTGCCAATAATATTTGAGTCTTACAATTTTGACGACTATGACCTGGTAATTTCAGTTACATCTTTTGCAGCCAAAGGCATTATTACCAAACCCCACACCAAACATATTTGTATATGCCTGACCCCGACGAGATTTCTCTGGAGCCATGTCGAGCATTACAAAACAAAATATTTTGGGCCACTATTTAATTATTTGAAGTGTTGGGACAAAACCGCTTCTAATCGTCCGGACAAATATATAGCAATTTCAGATACAGTAAAAAAACGAATAAAAAAGTACTATGATTTAGATAGTCAAATTATCTATCCTCCCGTAGATACCAATTATTTTGTTCCATCCGAAAATCCAAGAGAAGACTATTTTCTACTTGTAGGGAGAATGGAATCGTATAAAAATAGCCGAAAAATAATTGAGATTTTTAATGAACTCAACGAACCGTTGGTAGTGGTGGGTACTGGAAACGAAGAATCTAAATTAAAAAGTATTTCAGGACGAAAGATTGAATTTGTGGGACTTGTATCTGATCAGAAATTGCGTGAATACTATCAAAATTGTAAAGCAGTAATATTTTGGCACGAGGAAGACTTTGGAATTGTACCAGTAGAGGCTATGGCTTGTGGTAAACCTGTGATCGGTCTAAATCATGGAGGTGTAGCCGAGACTGTAATAAGCTCTAAAACAGGAATCTTGATTGATGATAAGCCCGAAAGCTTAAAAGCTACTATACTTAATTTTGATTCACGAAAATTTGACCCCAGAGTAATTCGAAAAAGAGCCTTGGAGTATTCAAAAGCCAAATTTATTGATAAACTAATAAAACTATGCAATATAGTAATCTAAAGAGATTGATGGATATTTTTTATGCCATTGTCTTGGGAATAGTCTTTGGACCAATATGCCTATTGACTGCTGTCGCAATAAAACTGGAAACTCCAGAAGGTCCGGTATTTGCAGATATTCCAAATAGAGTCGGTAAGAACGGTAAGCTCTTTAAGCTATATAAATTCCGTTCAATGATTCCAGACGCCCACGAATTGTTACGGACCGACCCCCAACTAAAAAAACTCTTTGATGAATACAAAAGAAGCAGTTTTAAATTACATAATGATCCCAGAGTCACCCAGGTGGGAAAGTTTATCCGTAAATATTCAATAGACGAGATGCCACAAATATATAATATCCTCAAAGGAGAAATGAGTCTAATTGGTCCCCGTCCTTATTTTGCAGACGAACTAGAAGATCAACAAAAGAAATATCCTCATACAAAACAGCTGGTAAAAATGGCTTTGTCGGTGAGACCCGGAATTACCGGTCAATGGCAGGTATCGGGCCGAAGCGAAATCAATTTTGATAAACGCATTGATATGGATGCCCATTATGCTGAGAATATGAACTTATGGTATGATTTAAAAATTCTGCTCAAAACTCCACTAGTTATGCTTTCGGGGAAAGGAGCGGTATAAATTATGGAACCAGAAATAGTTCATCCAATCGAGCCGACGGTCGAATTACCGAAAAAGAAAAACTTAGTACTAAAAATTATTACTCGGATCTCACTTGGTGTTGTTGGGATTGCTGTAGTCTTATTGGTATTTGCAGGGATTGTCTATAGTATGGTTCAGGGATCAATAAGAGCGATTACGGTCAGGGTAAATAATTTGCAAAAAATTGGAGGAGCTGCCTCTGAAGTGACAAAGTCACAAAATTTGAAAGCTTTCAAAGAACTGGCTACCAAAGTTCAAGCCGAAGTAACCGGAATTGATTTGGAATTAAAGAAGTTGGTCTGGACAAAAAATATACCGGTCGCTGGTAATTATTACAAGGATGGAGAAGCGGGTATTGCTGCTGCAAACGCAGTCATAGACGCCGGAATTATAGCCATTGATGGCATTACCCCTTATGCAGACGTAATTGGTCTAAAAGGCTTGGCTACGACTGGTGATGGTGCCAAGACTGCTGCAGACAGAATCAGCTTTATTGTCGAGACCTTGGACAAACTGAAGCCCCAGCTAACACAAATTGGCGAGAAATTAGCGATAGCCAAATCAAATATAGATAAAATAGATCCCACCAGATATCCACTGGAATACAAAGGTATTCAGATTCGGTCCCAAATAAGCACAGGAATAAACTTATTGGACCAAGCCTCGGCTCTGGTCAACGACGCCAAGCCCATGCTCGAAGCTGCCCCATATCTCCTCGGCAAAGACAAGCCACGCAAGTATTTATTACTCTTTCAAAACGAGGCAGAGCTAAGGCCCACTGGCGGATTTTTGACAGGATATGCAGTTATTGAAGTGAACAAAGGTAAAATAACGACAGTCCAATCGGACGATATTTACAAGCTCGACGAGAAGTTCCCAAAGCGAATTCCAGCGCCAGATCCCATTCGAAAATATCATCCCAATGTACCTTATTGGTATCTTCGTGACCAAAATTTGTCGCCTGACTTCAGATCCTCTATGGATACATTTATGAAAAATTATGCACTAACCGATTCTCCCAAAGTCGATGGTGTAATTGCAGTTACCACCAAAGTCTTGGTCGATTTGCTGAAAGTCACAGGTAAAATCGGTGTCCCAGGATTTGGTAATTTTTCTGCGGAAGATGATCCCAGATGCAATTGTCCATCAGCCTTTTATGAACTCCAACTATTAGCGGGGTCTGAGGAGCCTGTGGTCTGGGATTCGGTATCGGGCAAAATCGTCAAGGCTCCGGTAAATTATGGTAACCGCAAAATGTTTTTGGGTCCGGTCATGTATTCAGTCTTGGCAAATGTCATGGCTCAACCCAAATCCAAATTTCCGGAGTTATTTAATGCTATTCTAAGTACAATTTCCGAAAAACAGGCGATGATGTACTTTTATGATGAAAAGACTCAGATGGCTGTAGAAGCATTTAACATGGCAGGACGAGTCAGGAAAATTCCCGAGAACGAAGATTATCTGATGGTTGTTGACACCAATTTTTCCGGAGGCAAGACCAATATTTGGATCCGCTATGAAGCCTCCCAAAATATTGAAGTGTCCCCGGATGGAACAGTCACCAAGACCTTGACTCTAAATTATACAAATCCTCAGGAGGGCTCTGTCAAAATTGAAAGTGGACGTAGGTTAAATGGTCTGTTCCGAGACTGGGTCAGGGTCTATGTGCCCAAAGGAAGTGAGTTAATAGAGTCCAAGGGATTTGAAACCGGTGAAGCCAGTGGCGAAGATTTGGGAAAGACTGTCTTTGAAGGCTTTTTTACCCTGGCTCCTCTCAACGTCAAATCAATTACACTTAAATACAAATTACCTTTTAAAATAAAGTCGCCTTATAAAATACTGGTTCAAAAACAAGGTGGTGCCAAGGATTTCATCTATAAAACAAAAATTAATGGCAAAAATCTACCGGAATTTATACTAAATAAAGATACTGAAAATGCGTTCGTATACTGATGAGGGGATAGTCATCAAAAGACACAATTTTGGTGAAGCAGACAAGATAATAACTCTGTATACAAAATCATTGGGCAAGATTACTCTTATGGCTCGTGGTGTCCGCAAATTGATATCTAAGCGGGCCGGTTCACTGGATCTGTTTAATCAAATCAAGTTTCATGCGGTGTCTGGTCGGGGAGAAATGGACACTTTAACCGAGGTTTGTTTGCTGACAAATTATTCTGCTTGGAAAAAACATTTAGGTAGAGTGAATATTGCTTATCAATTATGTGAGCTGGTAGATAAATTGACGGCTGACCGTCAATCACATCCGGAAATTTATAGTATTTTATCTCTATTTCTATCGCAAATCTCCAGTCTTGGTGCCGATTGGGAATTGAAAATTGAAAACTGTAAATTGAAAATTCTGACTGAACTCGGTTATTGGCATGAAGATAAAAAGCACATGGGTAATCTAGATGATCTTATTGAATCTCTCTCCGAGCGCCCCCTCCACGCCCACAAAATATTGATAAGATTGAGATAATTAACTAATGAAACATCAATATTTTGGCGACATAAGTGTTAGATAACGATACGTTGTATAGAGACGTTTTTCTTCTCTTTGAGAAAAGCATCTGGTGTTCTATAACTTAAAGATTTTAATCTTTTTTCTAAATTGTACTTATTGATAAATTCGATAGTTTTTTGTTCCATT
>JACRNA010000010.1 GCA_016219445.1 Candidatus Amesbacteria bacterium | reverse complement strand
GGGATTTCCATAAAGAGGATCCGTAGTCCAAAACCTGGGCTACTACAGTCCGTTTGTCCGGATTTTTATAAAGCTTGGTTTCCACAAAGTATATCTCACCGTCTTTGTCTATATGCCTAACGCGTCTATTGGTCCGCTCGAAGTAGCAAATTCTCTAGTTAACATCAAAAGACGAATATCCTCTTTGAGATCATAAAGGGGAATGCTTTCTGGATTATCGTAGATATATTGCTGAAGACGATCCTCAACAAGGCTGGATTTGTCTAGTTTGACCGCCCCCTTGCCATTTTTCGAGATGATAATTGCCATACTGGAATTATTGTACAACTTTTCTCGGTCTTGATCCTGCTCCTGAGCCGATAACACCCAGCTTTTCAAGTTGGTCGAGGATGCGCGCCGCGCGGGCATAACCGATAGAGAGGCGTCGTTGAAGATATGATGCGCTCATCATCTCCATAGGTTTACTAAGGGCAATCGCTTCTGAAAGAAGCATATCATCCTGATCCGGCGCACCAACCGGCGGATTTGTCTCATCTTCAAGCTTTTTTACTTGGTTTTCTAACTCTACTATCTTTTTCTTCATTTCAGAAATATCATCATTCATACAACCTCCTTCTGCTAAAACGGTATATCAGATGTCTGTGGATGGGTAAACTTTTTTCCGGTCAGGTATTCATCATAAACCTTTTTGAATTGATGCATTTGATCCTTGCCACCCTGTATTTGTGAGATTCCAAACCATGCCCACCATTGAGGCGTAACCACTGCATGACAGAAATCACAAAGAGTGATGAGGTTTTCCATCGTATCCAGCCCACCCTGAAATCTCGGGATTATGTGATGTGCGTGGATATCCGAAACGACCACGTCGGTTTCAGAATATAGTTTTTCTTTCCAATCGCCACAAAGTTGGCAACGAAAACCGTCTCTATATTTGACCGTTTGACTCAAGTTCATAATAAAAACTAGTTGCTCAATTTAAGAAATCTCAAAAATCTTCTGCCAAATGCAGATATTACAAAACCTCCTTGTGAATAGTATTGCGGACTTTTAACCCCCTCTAGTAATTCTCGTTGAGCAGGTAAGTCTTGTATTGAAGCGGTATTAGTATTCAAGGGATGAATTAAATCCTGAGACTCTAATCTTTGTATAGATCTGCTAATCATAATTTCATCTATTTGTGCAGGTTTCATTAATGTAACAATGTCTGCAATACTTGTCCCTCGAGTATTTCCTAAACGCAGTAGTTCCTTAAACTGTACGTCAATTTGTAAAAACACTTTTATATCAACAGAGTCAACAGATAATAGGGATGACAAAATGAGGTCTTTTGCGGTAGGCGGTGTAGATAAATCACTTAATGCTGACGCAACATATTCAGCTAGCAAAACATCAAATCCTTTACCAGGTTCTGTCATTAACTTTCTCATAATATCTTCCCTCTTGAATACTACAGTTCCCTCCCAATACTCCTTGGCTTCATCCTTGATTTCCAAGCGACTTAATCTCTTGTCAAGTTCTTTATCAAAAGACTCAAGCTCCTTTAATCGTCTTTCGTTGGTAATTCCATCATAGTAATCAGTCGCGACCCCTAGTGCCATCTGGAGAGACGCACTAGCTAGACCACATATCCCCGGAATTGCGGAGAGTAAGTTTGGTGCATTTTTTTTATGAGGAACATCAAGCGATGATTGAGTAACTACTCCTGTCTCTGACTTCTCTATTTTGGATATATTTTGATTCTTCATAACCTTTGCAGTTTCGTCTATTTGTTACATTCGGATATGGATCATAAAAAGTTAAGCTCCATTATTTGACTTATCCTCGAGCTGCTCCGTAGATTCCAGTAGTTCAAAATTACTCACCCTTGGTAAAGCATTTCCTGTCAAACCCTGAAGATCTCCATAAATGCCTGCAGTAGTTTCGATAACTTTATGAATGGATTTTTCTTCTTCTTGCCATTTTTTATTGAAATACATGCGCTCTTTATTTATCTTTTCTTGTCGATCTCTGAAATATTCAACCCACGCATCAATTCGTTGTTTGAATTCATTACTAATGAGGTAGTTATAAACTACTTCTGCCTTGGTGGCCTTGTTATTATTTGCGACATGTGCCGCGTACACTTTCATTAACTGCTGTCGAAGGAGAAAGGCAAGGCTCATTGCCGACTGCAAATCAACCACAAAAACGCTCTCAATCATCCCAAAAGCCGTGACTCCTTGAGGTAAAACATTTGACACGAGCACTGCTACATCCGCCTTTACCGCTCTTTGATCTTCTATCAATTTCTGAATCCATCCGGGGGACCAGTTTTTTGTCCGTTTTGACTCCCAGATAATCGTGCCGCAAGCCATTCCTGTCTGGGTTCGAACAACCTGCAGAACGTCTGCCCCGCCGATACCCTTGGGTACTTCTTTGATTTCATCGAAGGGAAACTCTGCTCCTAACAATTCTTCCAGTTTCAATTCTTGCACTTCCCCCTGAAGTTGTTGGGAACCTTGTTGGATTTTCCTTTGAAGTTCGAGTATTTGTTTTTCTGCATCTTGTAACTTTTTATCTTTTTCAGCGATTCTTAAACCCAGCTCTTCTTGAGCTTCCCTTTTGGCTGTTTGCTTGATTTTATCTTGACCTTCAAGTAATTTTTTCTCGTACTCAATGCTCAGTGAATCTTTTTCATCTTTGAGTTCACGCATCTGCTTGAGCGTTTCCCTAACCTGCTCTTGAAGCTCCGTGTTTTGTTTTTCTCTGGCTTGAGCCTCATCTTGAACCGAAGTGATTTTCGTTTCCAGTTCTTGCCTGATTTTATCTTCAGCTTCTTTTCGGACCGTTTCAGTCGTTTTTTTTCTGGTTTCCTCCAGCTCTTGCTCGTGTGCCACACGTAATTTGTCCTTTTCACTCTTCATTTCTCCCACAATCTTCGATTGCTCTTCGAGTTGTTCCTGCAGTTTTGTATTTTGTTTAGCCTGTGTATCTGCCTGCTTTTGAGTGGCTTCCATTTCTTTTTGCAATTCTTGCTTAATTTTTTTTTCAACTTCCAATCGCACAGCTTCAGCCACTTGTTTTTTGGCATTTTCCAACTCTTTGTCCTTGGCAACGGCGAGCTCTTGCTTTTCGTGCTTTAACTTCGCAATTTCCTCCTGGTGCTTCCCCTGCACTTCCCGATGTAGTTTTTCTTCCAATTCATGCTTATACGCATCCGTCGGCTCAAACGATTTATTGCAGTATGGACATTTGATTTGGTTGTTCATATCTTTTTATTTTTAGATAAATCATTAAATAGAGACACAATATCACCAGGAATATCGTCTTTGTTTGAAATGTATTCTGTTATATATTTCGCACAGTCAATCTTTGATGGTAAAAAATCTTTTTTATTACTATCGCTTGCCACCTTATCTCTCAATAACTTATGAAACTTCTCGTCAGAATTTGCTGTTAATTGATTCCTGATATCTTTTAAGTCTTGTTGAGTTAAATCTACGCCACACTTATTTTTAACCAATTTTATCCAAAATTTGTCGTCGAGACTGTCTTCAATGTCATATGTGCCAACAAGATAAATATTACCACCAGAGGCATTTGTGTCTCTGTCTAAAACATAATAAATGCAATCGTTTGGGTCATGGAAATCTTTCAGCATTTGTTCAAATAATTTCTTGTTTTCAGTTCTCCTATGACCCCCACCTAAGCTTACAAATTGGATAGAATCATCTTCGAAAGTTCGGTCAAAGTAAAGTTTATAAAAATAGGGAATTAATATTTTATCCGAGTCGCCTTCTCCAGCAATAAAGGTATCGTAAAATAGGAAATCGCTATTTCTAATCCCTAAACTGTTATGCACATCTGAGACAGATGAGCACATGGTTACCATCGTATATTTATCAACGAGTTGAACTTTTCGGATTGTTTCTATTTGTGATTTGTCGACAAAGACTGTCGAGTGGGTGCTTATAAAAGTTTGAAAAACCCCGTTAGACAATTGCTTAATTGTTTCGTAGAAATCTCTTTTTTCCGGAGGATATAAATGTGCCTCTGGTTCATCAAATCCCCACAGGAATCTTTTTGCCTTTACTTCTTCTGCTATACTTTCAAGTGCGCCTAAACGCATAAATGCGAAGCCTATTTGTTTCTTAACTCCGTCTCCTTGAGATTCTAGTCTCACGCTTCCATCTGAAGTGCCTTTTTCGACTGAAATTTCCGATATTGTTTCGTCAGATCTAAAAAACACTTTTGCTTTTATTGCTGTTATGGATGGTAGTCCTGAGAGAATTTTGGCAATCTTTTTTTCTAATTCTGAATTAACCTTATCAGTTGCTTCTTTCCCTAAACGATCTGCTTCTTGTTTTAGTTTTGTTCCGTACTCTTCGATGACGGTAGACATTGTATCTCTCGCCAAATCCTCTACACTTTTTAGTGTTATTTCCCGCCAGTCGATATAGCGGTAAATCGGGAAAAATTTTCTATCCTTCTTTCCGAATTCGTCATAATTAGACCACTGCGCAGAAGTTTTTAACCTGTTGTAAATTGCCCTGAATTTCTCGATGTTCTTAAATCTGCCTGTTTTATTATCGTTAGTTAAATCATCTTTGGTTATATTGAGTTTTTTGACTAGATCATCCAATACTATCTGATTCTGCTTCCAAAGTTCTTTTTTGTCAGTTTCATCTTCTTTGGTACATAGTAGATATCTGCCACTTGGATATTGACTATTGAATTGTCTTATAATTGGCACTTCATCTGCGGAGTAGCTTTCTATAGACCACTTAAGGTGATTTGATGCTATATCGTCAAACTCTCCTTCAAAATCACCGTCTTGTTTACTAAATATGGCAACGATGATGATTGATCCTTCCGCTCCTGGCTCGAAAAGAGGAAGTTTTAATTCTTCCAAAATCTTCTTATATCTTTCGTCGGCGATAGGAGTGGTTGAGATGTCAGAAGTCTCATGTCCCTCTAGAATCAAGTTGGGGAAGGATTTCTCATCCATTAATAGACCAACTGCTTTCAGGATGGTCGACTTGCCTGCGTCAGTTCGTCCAATAAAAGTATTAGGAAGGTTCTCGTTAAACTCTAGAACCAGATCCCTACAGCTTTTGTAGTTGATAATAGCAATCCTTTTAAGATACATAATCTACAAAAATGCTATTTCTGTAAATTTGGTAAAGTTGGCACTTACAGAGTTCATTCCTTTGAGGCGTATTCCTTCCTTACATATTTATTAATAAAGCTATTTAAACCCTGCCCTTGGATTGCCAATTCTTTCATTTTGTTAACATCTTGCTGTCCAGCACTGCTATATGTATATAAGTAAACAGAGCCGTCGTTAAACTGCACTTTAATGTAATCAGAGCCTAACTCGTATGCGGATATATTTGAATCACCACCTAAGTTTAGATATCTATTCATATTTAATTACACCTCCTTTGTAACCAAAACTTCTTCTCCTAACATGTCAATGACTTTAACTGCCACTTTGGTTGGTTTTTCTTTTGTTTCTAGTTCGTATTCTCCTTTAACTAGGTCATTTTGTTTCTCTGGAACATCGGAGAAACCAATCTTGAATACTTCGCTGTCGTATTCGGTATCAACTAAAACTACATCAATCATTGATCTAAAATCTGGAATTTTCTTTAGTAATAGCCCTGGTTCAAGTTCTAGACGTTTGATAATTGTAGGTGAGATAAATGATATAATTTTGACCTTTACCTTATCTTTGCCACTTCGTTTAATTTCTACATCAGCCTTTGATGGCTCGTAGCTGACAAAATTTTTATCTTTGAGATCAAAAATAACAAATTGTCTCATACGTTTGTTGCTGCGGGCATCTTTGTGAGGTTGTTTTTTGTTCCATTCTTCGACCCACAAGTCTACCCTTGTATCTCTGCCTAGGCAGATAACAACGATATCTCTATCTTCATCTGGTCGTTTACCCAGCTCATCTTTTATAAGCTGTAGATCAAGGAGAGTGAGCGGATGGTTGAAGTCAATAATTTCTACCAGCTCACCGCTATCCCTAAGTCCATCAAAAAATGTTTCAGTCTTAGTTCTAGTAATACCATATTGCTGAATTGCTAGTTCCTTGGCTTCCGTCTTCAAGATTCGTAAGTCGTAGTTGTTAATCTTGTAAATACCAAAAGTTTTACTAATTTGTCCATCAATAAGTTTCTTTTGTTGTGTTTTGATAATTTTCTGCAACCGATTACTTGTTTGTTGAATAGCCCCTTTGTTTATATCTACACCAATCCATCGTCTTCCTTCCTGCTGAGCGACAGCACACACAGTTCCAGAACCAACGAAGCAATCCAATACGAGACTATTGTTTTCTGTTGATGCTCTAATGATTCTTTCAAGTAGTGCTTCTGGTTTTTGGGTGGCATAGTTTGTTTTTTGTAACGCATTTCCTTGAACAGGATTGATATCGCTCCCTACATCTCCAGGATTTTTGCCAGACTTTTCAAGTTCTTCTGCTTCGACTTCATATCTAGCTTCACCTCTTTTAGCCCTGGCTATCGTTTCTGGATTGTAAGGAACACGGACAGGGTCGAGGTTGAACTGATACTTGTCGCCTTTGGAATAAAAGAGGATATTCTGATGTTTCCTTCCCCATCTTTCGTTTCCGCTTGCTCCCATAAAGTAGTTCCAAACAATATCATTCTGAAAATTATCTTCGCCGAAGACCTCATCCATTAGAACTCTCATGTAATGTGTCATGTGGTAGTCCAAGTGAACGTAAATACTGCCCGTTTCTGAAAGTAACTCTTTGAGTAAGATGAGTCGTTCATACATGAATTGAAAATACTCGTCCCGCTTCCAAATGTCCTCATACATTGTTTGTTGGATTATGGATTCACTGTCTTCTTCAATCTTTCCCAGGTTTTTAAGACCTCTAAGTTCAACCTTCCTCATGTAGTCTTTGTTACTTGCAAATGGAGGATCGATGTAAATGAGATCAACTTTGCCTCTGAAACCCTGTTCTAGGAGTGTTGCCAAGACTTCTTTATTGTCACCATGGAAGAGAAGGTTGTACCAATTCCTTTCTAGCTTGCTGTATTCAGGCACAGGGAGAACCTTTTTATCTCCAAAGGTTTCCGTAAGTTGAGCGGGGTATCCAATGACAAATTCAAGAGGTTTTTTGTTAACCCAGCCAAGCATTGGTCTTCCGTTGGGAGTTTCTATTTTAATTTGTTTTGATTTAGTGCTTGTCATAGTTATTTTTTGGTTTGATAAATCCAGTCAAAAATTGGTGTTACTTTACCAAACACTTTTTCGCCTTCCTCCAAAAGCAGGAGTTCATACTTGATTTTATCAGGATTTATCGTTTCTAGTTTCTTCATTTCTTTTTCTGCTACCTCGTTTCTGTAGGGTTTACCCTTAACTTCTACGATCAGCGACTTGCCATCCTTTTTGCGAATTAAAAAGTCAGGTGTATAAGAATGCCACTCTCCCTTGTTGTCTTTATACTCAAACGCAAAATCAGTTTTTTCTCTGTCGGTCAGCGCACCTGTAAAGTAAATATCATAGATATTATCAGAGTCTTCGCCGAGTTTGTCCAACATCTGTTCAAAAAACTGTCGCTCGTCTTCTGAATCAAAGTTGTAGGGATCGTAATGGAAACCAAAGAGAGGTATTTGTCCCGCCCTCTTTTCGTAGTCACCTAGCTCCAACACATATTTTTCTAAGTGATCTTTGTTAACTCTTATGTGAGTAACATACGAGGTTTTACCGTCTTCAATTTCCTCATCGAAGCCTTTGGTTTTGATCAGCGCCAGTGCTTCTTCGACTGTTTCTGTGGTGACTTTATATTTTATAACCTGTTTTTCTAGTTGTAGCCTAACCAACTCTAAATCAACGGCTGACATCTCTCCATCGGAGTAAAGAGGAGAAAGGAGACGGTAAAGCGCTAAGGAATCTAGACGATAGGTGTGCGCTAACAAAACCGCAGCTTGGTATAAGTCAATTTTAATATCGCTTGGCTTTGATGTTTTGCTATCAACTTCAACCAGGACACCTTTCCTCTGGGTCTTGGACATAGTGTAGATTGTCTTTTCAAGCCCTTTTACATCGCCAGATTTGGGCTTCTCGATTGTGAGAGCGGTAGATGTGTTATTGTCTGGGACAATCTTCTGAATGAGTTTTTTTATTAGCACTGGTTCTATTTCTAATTTTTTGAGGGTGATTTTAACAGGATAAGTGTCAGTCTTAGCTCGGTTAAGGTCATCTAAACCTTCTCCAAAGGTTTCTTGTAATTGTCGGTCAAGAACGGGGACATTAGCTTTTGAGAGATAGACTTTGGCTTTTTTGGTATTGCCGTTAACTTGCCGTAGGCATCTGCTGGCTGCTTGAAGCACGAAGTTGTTGCTGGATGAGAGTTTTCTTGCCAGAGCGGTTGCAAAGAGGGATAGACAGTTCCAGCCTTCCGTGCCTTTGTTAACGAGCAAGAACACTCTGTAGGGCAGGTTTGGGTCGTTGATACGGTTATCAAAGAGATCTTTAATGTCGTTAGTTGATCTGTTGTCTACTTGTAAAACCATAGAAGGATCGACTTTTAAGGAGATAAGTGTTTGCTCGACAACAGACTTAGCTTCGTCTGAATCGTCTGTTTGAGGGAAGTAAATCGCTAGTTTTGCGTGTTCGCCGTTATTGATTCGGACATCTTTGTATTCCTGGAAGAAATCTTTGACGATGTCGATGATAAAATCTTCTTCAGAGACTTCCTTGTAGGCGACGATATTACCTCGGACTTCTTTGAGGATGCCATCTTCAATGCCCTGAGAGAGTCCATACCAGTAAATAACATCTCGTAAAAGCTGGCGTTGGAAGTAAGGTGTGCCTGTGGTGTTAACAACTGCCAGGAGGTTGGTTTTCTCGCCAATGTAGTTGATAGTCTGGCGGACTCGCTTGAGATCTTCAGCAAGTGCTTGCCCATAGGTGTGGTGTGCCTCATCTGAAAACACTGCCAAGTGTGGAAGAGAAGTAATGGATTGCAGGCGTAAGTTGGCAACCAACTCTTTGGCTTCTTCTAACCCCAAACTCAGTTGACTTCCTAAAAATGACTTTCGAATGCTGTTCCTTTGCAGTCTGATTTTTTCGGTATTAGTGACAATGACATTGAAGGAACTGCCTCGAATAACTGGAATGTCCTTTTCACCATCTCTGGTGTAGGTGAATTTTACATTGGTAATGAAGGATTTATAAAAGCGAACAGGTAGTATTTTGTCGTAGGGTGTATCGGCAATTTCCTTTAATGCTCCCAAGATTGTCTTTCCTGGCGCAAACACCAGGGCGTTTCTGATAAAAATCCCGTCTTTCTCCTGGTATTCAAGAGCCATCGCAAACTCGGTAGCAATAATCGAGGCAATCAGAATTGTCTTACCAGCTCCCATAGCCAGGGCAAGGATGTAACTTGGGTATGAGAGGGTGAGGGTTTCCCTAAGGGCTTCTAGCCTGTATTTCTTCACAAAGGTGTCATCTGTCCTAACTTTTTCAAAGATGGAGTCTAGTCCGCCACCAGCTAATAAAAGATCGGTTAAGTCTTCATCTGATAGCGATATTCCCAGGGCTTTGAGTAGTTCTTTGCCTTGGAAATACCCTTTATAAAGTTCAAAGATATTTGGAGTGTTCTTAACTAGGCGCAGATACCAGTAAGTTTCCAATGCTTTAAACTGCGCTTGCCTTAGAAAGTTGTTTTTATTGAAGTTGAGGATAGTAGTAATGACAGAATAAGAAGAGGGGTATCCCTGCTGTCGCCATTCCGCTACATCTGTTTTTAGTTGTTGGTATAAGTTGTTCATTTTATAAATTTTCGGTGAGAAATCTTTGCACGCCATCAAGGAAAGATTTAACATCTTCAACCTTATAATCATAAAACTTTCCATGATCGGCGCTGTCTCTAATTGCCTTCCAAGCCTGAATTTGTTTCTGCATAAATCGATTATAGATTTCTTTGTCTGCGAGTTTTGTATTAAGCGACCCAATGTCGTCACCTGATTTAACATCTATGGTATATTTTTGCGCAATTTGTCTCAAACCGTTTTCTAATACAGCGCCCACAAGAGAAGCTGCGGAATCCTTATAGCTGTTATCCAAGAGATGTTTAGCCATTTCAATAAAATCAGTGAAGATTTCAGCACTTACCAAGTCTTCTATTTTTGTCAAGTATCCCTGTTCAATATCTTCTTTCAGGGCTTTAAGAATACCCATGCCTCTGTCTAATTCACCAGGAAAAGCATTTTTACACCTTCCACAAAATTCTTATAATATGGACTTGCCACTCCACAGACCAAAGAAATAAAATGTTGCGTGTTGCTTTTCCATTCATGAAACAAAACGCTATCCACAGTGGCGAAAGCAATTACATACTCTGAGCTATTGCTTCTACGTGTTGTTGCAACATTTTGCCCTTTAGTTAGCAGTTGTTCGGCTCGTTCAATCAGTTTATTTGTAGTTGTGTTCATATTTGTATTTTCATTAACTTTTCTCTTGATCGGTTAACCAGGAAAGTATCTTTTATTTTTTACCATTCAAACTATTTTACTACTCAATGTGGTAAATAGCCATGCTTTGGGGGTAATTCTTTCCATTAACCATAGGGTACGCTAAAACTCTCTCGAAGCGATCGGATGTGTAGGCATCGTATTCGAGAGTGATGGTTTTACCGGATACGAGCTTGGTGTTGGCTTCCGTGGCTTCTTCCTCCAACGGCTCACCGTTGTTTGGTGCATTAACTCCAACATATCGCGCGATCTGCCCATTGGCGAGTTCGATGGTGTCGCCGTCTATGACTCGTTTGACTTTTTCTCTTATTGGAAGGTTCCGAACGGTCGTAGTTGAGATATTGGGTTGTTCGAGGATATCTTTTACCTGTCTTTCATACTGCGTCCCGCCAAGAAAGGATAATAAAGCAACAAGAAGGGCTGCCGGTACGAGAACCAGTTTATGTGTATCAGCTTTCTGTTTCTGCTTCATGTTTTAAAAAACTGGGCGAATTTAATCTTATAGAGACTTTCCAGGAAGTCACTCCCTGCATATCCGGCAAGAAGCGACATGCGCCAGTCGGCATTGAGAATAAGTCCGGACATTTGTCCGACAATCACGGAAACGACAATAGTGACCAGAAAGCTCTTCCACTGGAATTTAAAATTGTCAGGATTAAAAGTTTGAGACTTGGTAATGCCAACGAGTGCCCGAATAAATCCACCCATACCACCGGCTAATGCTTGTAAGAGAGCTAAATCCATAAAACTCCACCTCCCTTCTACAGCGAATACGTTGTTGCTTTT
>JACRNA010000024.1 GCA_016219445.1 Candidatus Amesbacteria bacterium | reverse complement strand
GAATGTCGTATCTTTCGCGACGATGTCCTGATGCACCTGAAATGCTCGGTCGTTCCATCCGAGAATGTAGAGATCCGAAATACGCCGGATGCGCGAGAGGGCCACATATCCCTGACCAAATTCAAAAACGCCTGAGAGATCCATCACTGCCTTGTCCAATGTCATTCCCTGACTCTTATGTACCGTGATAGCCCAGGCCAGGCGAAGCGGTAGCTGGGTAATCTGTGCACGAACATGGCCATTCTCTTCCACTGTCCAGTCCATAGATTCAACCGTAATCCGTCTTCCATTTTGCGTCTTTACGAGGGGACTATCGCTTGTTGTATCAAAACATTCAACAAGACCGAGCGTACCGTTGATGAATCCCTCTTTCGGATTATTTTTCGTAAACATCACCGCCGTTCCTACTTTCAAATACAGCGTTTCGGGAGAAAGACAGCCTTTTTTGAGCGCGGTCACCAGCGCGTCCGGGCCTTGCGCAGACATTGAGAACTCCCGCGGCTTACCCGGAAGTTTGGCAAGTACTTCATCATTGATACGGTCAACATCCGCATTATGAGAAAAAAGTTTCGGTATGCTATCCGGTACGGATTGTGGTCGGGTGTATCGTTGTCCTCCATGACGCGCTTTACCACCGGCGGGAGCTGGAAAAAATCGCCGGAAAAAACTACCTGCACGCCGCCAAACGGCTCCTGACGCTCTGTAATCTTACGGATAACCATGTCTACCATGGAGAGCGTCTCGGGCGCCAGCATAGATACTTCTTCGATGATAAGAACCTTCGCACGACGAACACGCTTGGCAATGTATTGACTGGTAGCAATTTTATGAAGATCGTGTTTATTCAACATCGTTTTAATCCCAATCCCACTCCATGAATGGATCGTTATTCCGCCGATGTGTGTGGCCGCGATGCCGGTTGAGGCAGTAATGGCAGGTTCAATACCCCGATCACGCAAATACGTAACGTATTGGTTGATCACATACGTCTTGCCGCTCCCTGGCTCTCCGGTCAAAAAAACATTGGCACCGGTTTTGAGTATAGCAAGAGCTTGGGATTGTGTCATTTATGTATTTTAATACGTTGTTCTAAGATTTATCAAACGTGCTCTGATATAATGAAGGCACAATCTACCTATGGCGCTTATTATTTCTGCAGATGAAATTAAGAAAAACCTGCCGAACTATTCCCCTCAAAAAGCTGAACTTTTCCATCATGAATCGGCGAGATTAGCAGATCAACAGTTTGAAGCAGGTCTAACGACTAATCCCTATAAAAAAGTAATATTACTCTGTGGGGGAACCGCATCCGGAAAGACAGAATTTTTGGCTACGCAGTTACATCATAAGCGCGGTATCATTTTAGATGCCACGTTGTCTACAGAGGAAGGTGCTAAAATAAAATTGAAAAAGATTCTTAAAGCAAGAAAGACACCAATTATTTATGCGGTCATACCGGATGACTTAAAAAGAGCGTTTATTGCTTTTTTGAACAGAGATAGGAAATTTAGCGACGCGCATTTTTATAAAACACACTCCGGTTGTCGGAAAACATTACTATGGATAGCCCTACATTATCCGATGGTAAAAATAAATATCATTGAAAGTTCTTATACAAAAAATCAACTACAATTTTCCAAAATTGCGTTTGATACCAGAAAACAGTTCGTTCATTATTTGACTAGCCTACAATTAACAGAATCTGATATACTATTACGCATAAGGAAAGGACTCTATGAATAAGATTCTCTACAAAACAGATCAAAATCATCCGCAGATTAAAGAATATAAAGAAGCGGTAAAAAAAGGAGAGCAAAACTATCATGTTCTTCCTCGGGGAGATGAATGGATCGTGAAGCGTGCAGGTTCTTCAAAACCTAGTCAGGTTTTTGGTACGCAAAGCGAGGCTGCTGTTTATGCTACCTCTATCTCTCAAAACCAAGGCACTGCCTTATTTATTCATGGAGCAGATGGAAGAATAGTAGATAGAAAAGATTACTAAGCCTACGTTGGATGAACGATGTTGTCTTCGCGCATCGGCAAGTGTTTAACTAAATCTTCCACTTCTTCCGCCAGGCGGTCGGCAAAGGCGTCGAGATTGCGGTAGTCTTTGAGGACCACGCGCGAAACACCGCGAGCTTTTGCTTGTTTGTTATACTCCGGCACAGAGGAAATGGCGATGACCTTCTCCGACCCCAAGCGCTCGAGGTCTAGAACGTGAAACGACCCGCCCAGTTTACAGTCCCGGTCCAGAAGTATCATATCGACATGGATGGCGGGATTCTTGTTAATAAAGTGCTCCACCTGCTGATAATTGGTCAGCGTAATGACCGAAAAATCATACGGCTGATCCTGCTCAATTGTAGCCAACCGTGCCAGTATTTTTGAAAGTGTCAAAAGATCGTCTTCAAGAATCAGGATGGTTTTGTTGAGGATCATGTCAATCCAAATTGTGAATATGTATTTTTTTCAAATTTTTTAAATTCTTCCTCTGAAAATCCAATATCATGCATCATCTGACTGGCTTCAGTTAGGTTTGAATTCAAAAATTCTCTTAATAGAGGTGGGTTTATATGCATCACTCCTGGCTGTATAGATTCAGCGTGTAAACAAGCGGCAACTAACAGTCTTATAATTTTAGGGTTAAAGAAAAAGATACATTCGGGATTCTCGGATAGTAATTTTCGCGCCCATTCTCTGAATTCCTCAATTTCAAAAAGTTCCCGTTTGTTCAAATCATACCCCGACACCGCGAGAGTATATTTAGCCTTTAGTCGTCTAATTTCATTATTGTTCTTTTTTAAAATATCGGCGAATGTTTCTTCGATGTTTGAAATATCGGTGTCTTCCACTTCCTTTCTCATTACGGTCAAGATAAATAGATCAAAATTGGCTTTCATACCTTTTTTACACCTACCCTACTCTCTTTCGGATGATTTTTTTAACCACATCCAGATCGCTATCATTTAACAAGTGAAACCGCACCTGCCCATATCGCCCATGGCGATCAAGAATTGATGTGGGATCAGATAGTTGTTCTTTGAGGATTTTCATATCTTCCGTGGTTGTAAATTGTAATTCAGCATACACCCAGTTATTTGCGTAATAGTAAAACAGCATGAGTTCGTCTCCCTGTTTGAGAGATCGGAACGATCCGGCTCCGGGTATAATGGACACCCGACCGTTGGGATATTCCTTTTCTATCCATTCCGGCATCAGGCGAACCATACGGCGTACAAAATCGCTCTTTACTCGTTTCTCCGTTACATCTTCCGGCTCAGGAGCGCTCACGGTCCGTGTTTTCCAAGTATCTGCATCATCAACTACCTCTTTCTTGATACTTTTGAGTACTTGCGAAAACCACTCAAGCGCTGCTTCGCCATCCCGTTGGAGAACAGTATCAATATCCCGGTTATGTTTGACCGCATTGCGAAAATCTTTGAAGGCAATAAAGCGCTTTTCTACTTCAAATTTGGATCGGAATATACTCTCAAAATACTGCCAGTTCTTGAGGATCAGATTGGAATAATCCATGATATCGCAGAAACTCAAGCTCTCTGCGGTGGTAACATCCAACCATGTCTTACCGGGATTCTTCCGCAAAAATTCACTCACTTTGTCCTGAATTTTCTCTTTGATATCGCTCGGAATGGTAGTAGACCAATAGTCTTTCCCGGCAGATGCAACCAGTGTTTTATCAATGAGTGTGCGGAGAAGAAGCTCAATTTCATCCAGTGCTTTATTTGCATTGGTTCCGGCAACTTGCAGAATTTTTGATCCCAAGAGTCGTTCAAATTCTTGAAATACTGCTTTCGCCCGTTCTTGAAGAAAGAGTTTATAGTTATTTGTTTTGATCGCATCGTCATAGGTGATGAGTTGTGCTCCTAGCGCATCGTGGAAATCCGGATTTTCCTTCTCGTAGGTTGCAAAATAATCGTTTGGAGCTTTGTTGAGAATTTCTTTGTTTAACTCTGCCGGTATAAAGCAGAAATTGGCAAGGGAAAATTCGTTACCAAACTTTTGCTTCTTCAAAAAATGCTTTGGGAAAATATGGTGCTTCTCGGGGCTATTGAAATCAGAACACAATGAATAGTCCATCGCAAACGTATTGTTTGTCTTGAAGTGCTTGGGGTGTCGCATCGCAAGCATACAGAAGAACGCGTTACGAAGTGCGGATTTAGTACCTATTCTGCTTTTGATAATCCGGTCTTCATCAAGACTGATGGGATAACTGATTTTTACATCAGTGCCATCAAGGAGTTTATCAAACAATACTCGGCGATCTTCTTCCATACGGGTTTCCCTGCTCGTTGCATACCGTTCACTCAAAGAGGCTTTCCAAAACCATTCATGGACTTTCTCCGTCATTTGCTTCGTGAGCGATCGACCCGGGGCTTTGTAATAAAGATATGCGAGGAGCGAAATCATAGAGGGGTATGGCACGAAATCGTAAATCTTGGCTCCGAGATTATTGGTCAGAAAATCAACGGAAAGTTTGATAGCACTCACAATTTCTTCCCAGTTATCTTTTAATTGTTCTTTGGTCAGTTGTAACTGGTAGGAATTCTTGCAATACCCGGTAACAGCAAGAGAAGCAGCATGGATCACCACTTCCGGTGGGATACTGCCAAACCCTTTTTCTTTCAAAAAATCGTGGAGTTCCGTATATCTCCCTTTGAGGTCAAAATCTTCACCCCACGTACTGGCAACTACGAGATCAAAAATAGAAAGCCGCTTGCCGCCCTGATTGATGCGCTCAAAGATGTCGCTTGCCTCATCCAGTTCTTTTTCCCGACAGATGATTACGGACAAGGGGTAGGATGCGAATATACTCCGGCATTTCTCAAATACCCGTTTGCGCTCATCGGATAACCGATTGTAAATCTGTAGGTGTTTGTTTTCATCGAGAATATCTTTGAGAGATGCATAGTATTCGCCCTCATGGTAACGGACAATAAACTCCTCTTTATCAAAGTCAAAGCAGATTCGTGAATAGTCGGTTCCATCTACCGTAATTCCTTTGATCACCGCATAAAGGGAAGTTGCCCGTTGTTGCCCATCAAGAATGTAACGGATTGAAGTGTAGGAATCGGGCTGCGGGAGATTTAACTCCGCGATGTTACGGTAGAAAAGGTTGTACTTTTTATCCGCTTCCCAAATAAAAAAAGAGCCGATGGGATACTCTTTGTAGATGGAATCGAGGAGTTTGATTACCTTTGATTTTTCCCATACAAAATCCCGTTGGAAGCGCGGTATCCGTAGATGTCCATGCTCTATGTCATGAACAATATCAGATAATTTTAACTCATCAACTTTTATCTTTTGCTGTTGCATTGTATGTAATTATACTCTTTCTGTCACATCCGATCGCTCCAGAATATTAATTTAGCAATTGATATATGCTATTGGATTTCGTTTCGAGCGAAAATATTTGGATACGTTTATTCCCAGGTATTTGATTCGAATAGGTTCGGGTGCTAGCTGACCCACAAACTCCCAGCGTTTTTTGTTTATATTCGTTGGATGGTTATCTTTAACATGCTTAATATTCAAAGTCGTATTTTGAGGGAACCACATTGCTATCGTATAAACTTCCTGTACAGTTCCTTTGTATATCGACATTGCATATTTTGCTTTTTCTTTTCTTGCCCCTAGTCTCCAAGCATGACGGGTGTAATCATATAGCTCTAAACGACCTAATGTTGTACGAAATGTTCGGTGAAGATTAAATAGCAAGCACGGCTCAGTGATATCTATGGGCATATTGTTTCGATCGCGTAATTTTGATTTAATATTATTAATTTTCAAATTGTTTTACAGCCTTCCTGTATTTGCAAAAATCACAATCTAGCCCAGGTTGTGGTAATTTGTCGCCTTTTAGACAGTCAATCGCTTCTTTGATAGTTTTTTCTACCCAAGAATCATCACCCGTATATGGGATAATTTTAATATCAAACTCAAGTTTACCGTCAAAGGCTTCTTTATCAGTATTACCGTTACAATACACAAAGTATCCCGTTGAAGACACACTAAAGCCATTTTTTCGGAATAACCATTGGTATATTTCCATTTGTCGTTTATAGCCGATTTGCCAATCAGCATCTAGTGTCACTTCTTCCTCTTTTGATGTGGCTTTATAGTCAACGATGAAATACTCACCAGTTGGCGACACCCACACATCGTCAACACCTCCTGTAACTACAACATTTGACCCATCAATTTTACACGCAATTCCTCCACGTAGAGAATCTCTCCATTCATTTATCTTGTCATGAGCGAGAGGGACAGCATTGATTCCATAGGCTTTCATTAGTGGATGAGTGGTACCCTTTGATCTATGAAGATCAAATTCTTTCTTGAGTAGTTTATCAACGGCAGAGTTGAGAGAAAACGGATAGCCGGGTGGCTGGGCTACACCCAATTTACGATCAAAGTAAAAACACCGGGGGCAATTGATAAAAAGATCAATTTTAGAACGGCTCAAACGAAACAGTTCCGTTGAGTCTGGATCATATAAATTGTATTTTCTGTTTGGGCGGTAATATTGAGACATATTAATTTACTGTTATATCCATAATATCCCAATTGTTTTGTAACTGTATTATCTCGCTACTAGGAATTCGAGATTTATGAATGGCAACACAGAGCAAAGTCGTTGGACGACTCATGCCTACATAGGCCATTTTTAAACTTTCTTTTACTCTAACCCCACAATTATCAACGCGATTGCCTTTTAATTGATTTATTAATCTCTGTGATTCATACGATTTACCCCCATCATTACAGTAAAAAGTCTCTAAATAAAGAGTCGCAGTGTGTGTTTCCCCTTTAACGCTGTGAATTGTACCAATCTCAATATTAACTGCTTTGCCTTCACGTTCGTGGTGATAAACATTAATAGGTACATCAAGAGTTGACTCATTTTCAGTTTCATGCGATCCCGTATCTATGAAAAATGAACTAATAGATTGTGGTGTACGATCAGTGTTAATTGAAAAGACGACCTTTATTAAATTGAGTATATAATCACGAATTTCATCATGTACCTGTTCATGTTTATAAATAGCGAGTGACCATTTATATAAATAACGTTTTAGTTCCTCATATTTTTCCACATAGCTAGTACGTAATAAATTCAAAAACGAAGAAATGGTGAAATTTTTTGTCTCATCGGTTTTTAAATCTAGGATTCGAAGAACTTTTAATATTGCGATGAGTATATTTTTTCGGGGGACATTTAAACCAAGCTTGTATATAGAATTTACGTCGATATTCAAGTATTGATCTAGACTGTCAAAATCTACTATATTTTTACCTTTTACTTCGTGATAGTTATCGAAATAACTGCCGATGCATAACCCTCCTGAATCACTGCTCACTTTCCGCCAACCAATCGCTTTAAAAACCGGCGGGTTTTCTTGATGAAGATTTAAATCTATGATTGTGTCACCAAACTTTTTTGGGACATTTTTTATAGTACTGTCATCGTAAAGAATAATTTTAGGTTTTATATTTTGTCTCTGGGCGTTACCTATCAAATCTTGTGGCATTAAAGATATATTTTTGATAGCTGAGGCTATGTTTGCGGACAGTCTTTTACTACCGTTTAGCATCAAGTGACCACTTTGCGGTGACCATATATTGTCTGCC
Source organism: Candidatus Amesbacteria bacterium (assembly GCA_016219445.1). Lineage (GTDB taxonomy): Bacteria > Patescibacteriota > Microgenomatia > CAZETR01 > Amesbacteraceae > JACRNA01. The sequence goes on along the minus strand of JACRNA010000024.1, from coordinate 2,746 downwards.
TTGACTCTCCAAGAGTATATTGCTTGGTTTTGATCACCAATTCTTTGGATGATTGTTAGACCATTGGCTGGAAAAAGTTTATCCAAGATACTCAATTGACGATCATCGGTATCTTGCATTTCATCTATAAAAATATAGGCAAACCTATTTTGGATTAGGTTAATAATTTTAGGAAAAGTATTTATGTATATCTCTCCAAGGTAAAAAGCATCATCGAAACAAAGATAACCATCGTCAAGAATTTTTTTCCTCATTTTAAATAGAGCTTTATATGTATCCGTAGTGTCGTTTGGTAGCTTTGTAATTGATGTTATTTTCCCAGCATTGTCAAAACGTAAATTTTTTATTATTTCTTCTTTATTCGGTTTATTACCTAACCAACCTTGAGCATTTCTTGGTATCCAAACTTTCTCATTAAATATTTCATCGTCTATGCGGTAGGGTAGACGATTGTACTGCTGCTGATAGTACGGAATAGCGAGAAATTGATCTACAAATCCTTGTATTGTTCCAACAAAATTTGGGTATTCGAAGAGAAGTGGGCAATATTTGATCAAATTGTCCTTTATTTCGTTCACGGCTGCATTCGAATGGGAAAGAATTAATATTCCTCTATTATTTTTGAGTGGTAAATGCCTAGAGAGAATTAACAACTTGGCAAGTAAACAAGTAGTTTTTCCGCTTCCTGGACATGCCTGAAGATCAATTGTTGTTAAATTTTTTATAAATAGTTGCCGTTCGTCATCAAAATGCTCTCCAGCTGGAATTAAAATTGTTTCAGCTAGGTTTATGTCATCGTCAGTTATGGTTATTTGTTTCGGCATAGTCTATTGCTTTAAACAAGTAATCGATATTTTCATCTTGCTTCAAATTGTTTATAAAAATAGCATCGCCAGATTTTTCCTCTATAGATTTTGCTAAATGTTGAGCAATGATTGTTTTTGATATACCTTTTTGAACTATTAGTTCATAAATCTTTTTGGCAAGGTCAACTGGCGTTAAATTGTCAGAAAAATCAGTCCAGGCGTCATCAACTTGTTTGCCAGTTCTACCGTCCTCAGTCATTTCTGTCCCCGCAGCTTTGATAGCTTCAAAGAGCATGTTATTTAAATTTAACGATAACGCTAAACAATATTCGAATGTTTGGTGGGGAGAAACAAACGTTTTTACCCCTTGTCCGTCATATTTTTGTTCTTTGGTTTGTGTGGCTAATCCTTTTTTTGCACCTTCATCCTCGGGTTTGATATCAAGATCAGTAACAATAGAAACAGATAGTCCTATTGATTCTTGTTCAATAGCTCTTTTAAATATTTTTGAATAGCGTAAAAATGTCACCCCGCCGACATTAACTATTGAAATACCGTGAGCTGTTAAATCTTTATTGACCAACCTAGCTAGAGTAGGTATCAAGATGTTTTCTGAATCACCTTCAACCATGATAATTCCCTGAGCAAAAAATAAATTTGCCTTTGTGACATCTAGAAATCTTTCTAAAAAGTTATAGTCTGTCTCTCCCAGCTTTGTATAGGTAGGTCCTAATGGGAAAAGTTTAGAACCATAACATAATATTAATTTTTTTATGGCTACTTTTGAAGCAAGATTAGCACTATGCGTGCTGAGTATTAACTGTATTCCTCCAGTAGTAGATTCATTCTCAAGTGCGGCAATGACCCGTAATTGTGCTTGTGGGTGTAAATGAGCTTCTACTTCTTCTATCAAGCCTAGTTTTAATCCATCATAATTTTCTCTTTTGAGGTGTAATAGCTCAGCTGCGATAAACAGGAGGTTATAGGTGCCTAGACCGCTTCGCTCATCATAAAGTGTTAGCTTGAGTAATTCTAAAATATTTTTTAGTTTGGGATCGTCTATATGAAATCTAGTATCTTGGCCGGAACCGGCACTCAGGAAATTTGCTAGATATTCTTTGAGAGTTTTTAGTATTTTATAACCATTATGATCTTGATCGCTTTCATCCTCAAAATACTTTTTAATCTCATTATTTGCCTCTGTTAATATTTCTACTAGTTTGTGATTTTCTTTATCCCTGAAAACTGGATGTCCCTCTAAAATTTGAGATAAACGAGAATTTTTCCGCGCGATGAGTTCCGCTTTTGCATCACGAAGAGGTTTTAAATAGGTAGTTTTTAGGTATTCGCGCGCTTCTGCACTGATAACCTTTCCATCGTCACCTGGACCACCTTTTATTTCATAGGGTAATATTCTGTCTTGTGTCCGTTGAGCATCTAATATGAGTTTTAGGTTTGGTTTTGGATCTGTCGATCCGTCTACTCCAAGCCATTCCACAAAGTTTTTTGCCTCCTCATCACTCAAACTATTGAAATGACATTCAATGCGTAGTCTATTTTTATCTTTATAAAAATCGTCATTTTCCACCTTTATCCATTCGATGCTGTGTGTCCGGAGTGTTAATTTGATTGCATCAATGACACAACTTTTTCCTGAATCATTTTCCCCAACTAATAAATTCAGTCCTTTATTAAAGTCGACAACTAAATTTGGCTTTGTTAAATCTATTTCATCGTCTGGTTCCCCAAACTTTCTAAAGTTCCAAAGTTTTAGTTGTGATAGGTACATATTAGTTTCGATTGGCTTTGTTGCATAAATCATAGCACGAATTGAGTTGAGATGATACAGTTTAGGTATATGAGAAAGCCTAAACTACCCAAAAGGCCAAAACAATCAGGAGCCGGAAAAGACAAAACAAAGAAAGCAAAAAAGAACATAT
>JACRNA010000019.1 GCA_016219445.1 Candidatus Amesbacteria bacterium | reverse complement strand
TTTTATTATGATTAAAAAAGTAATATAAAAAGATAATATGGCCGGCCAGGTGAGAAGGTCTTTATATAGGAATGAAACCAAAAAAGATGCCCAAGTAGCAACCATGGTCGAGATAACGATGGCAATAGCGCTTATTTCCATCCCGGCAACCAAAAATATTGATTAATAAATTCTTTGGGTACTGGTAGACCTGTCCAAAGTGGATAAAAATATACAAAAGCCACAAGACCTAGGCCACAAATCCCAATGGTCAGATATTTATTCTTGATTTGAGATAGAGAATAAGAGATAGAGAGACACAAGAATGGAATCGAGGGAAGATAATGATAAAGAAACATTATGCGGGGAGCTCTAGCCCAGGGGAGCCAAAAAGCCAAGAAACCAATGACTATTAACCATTTGCGTTTATAAAGGGTATATAAAATTGCCGGTATTCCAGCCCAAAAAATTATCGGATTACCCAAAGCATAGATATTGGCAATCTGATCTTTTTGATAATTGACGTAATACCAGACGGAGCGAAGATCCAGAGGCCAAGTCCACCAGGAGGATTGGTAGGTGTGAGTGGCAGTCAGATTGGTATTGTACCACCACATTTGTTTTTGAAGTTCAATGAAATTTTGCCAGGTTCCACCCAGATAAAAATAATGTGAGTAAGACAATAAGTAAATTCCCAATACAATAATTAGCACTCCAAAGATATTTTTCCGCCATCCAAAAATCGCAATGGCATAAAGCCCGGTCCATTTGGTGGCCAAGAGTAAACCCAAGGCTATAGCCAATAATAAAAACCGTTTTTTGATAAAAAAATAAAATACCAGTAATATAAAGAATAAAGCATAGATGTCATTCATGTTTATCCGTGACTGGACAAGAACTAATCCATCGAGACTAACCAAAAATCCCGCTATCATGGCATATTTTTTGTCAATTATTTCTTTGGCGATTAAATAAGTCAGATAAACAACAGCTGTTCCAGCAATAGCCCCAGAAAACCGCCAACCAAAACTATTATCGCCAAATAGCAAAATACCAATTGCTGAAATGAGCTTTGCCAAAGGTGGGTGAGTCCAACCATAAGCTGTACCGGCTACAGGTGAAGGGTGAAACCATTCATAAGCTTTGATATTATTTTTGACAATCTCTTGAGTAGTAAAAGCATTGTAAACTTCGTCAAAATAGTACTCAGTGGGTAAATGTAGATTCCAAAGTCTAGTGATGAGAGTAAAAGCAATGATCAATCCAAGCATGGGACTATTTTACTAGAAAGCCAACATCAATGCTCCGAGAGCTACCATGATGATGCCGGCAATTGAGATGGTCCAGGTGCCTGCGACTGATCCAGCTTGGGTAAGCTTGGTCAGGGGTGTAGGATTGGGTGTCGCTCCAGCACAGAGACAATTGGTGGCTGTCACACATGATGGGTTGCGACATGATCCTGTGTAACAAATCATAGTTGACGGACATTCGCTGTTGGTCGTACAGGTACTGGCACAGAATGGCGGAGTCGTGGGTACTGGTGTGGGTGTGGGTCCGCCACAGATACAGCTGGCAGCAGTCGAGCACGATGCATTTCTGCAAGCCCCTTGGTAACAAAACAAAGTAGATGGACAATCAGCGTTATTTGTACACGCATAATTACATCCTGTGACGGGAGTAGGTGTCGGAGTCGGACTTGCCCCAACCGGAGTCGGTGTGGGAGTGGGGGTCGGTGTCGGTGTGGGAGTGGGGGTCGGGAATGGAGTAGGTGTTGCTGACAATGGCAGGACATTGAAAAATGTCTGGCAAGCAGCATTTGTTCCAGGTACCGGTGTCGGCGCTCCCACCAAGTTCACCTGAGCATTAAAATTGTCAAATGTTCCTGTTACTTCTGGAAATGTCTGCCAATTCAAATCAAACATTTCCAATAATCCGTCACCTAGAAATGTATTTGTAAATGATGAATGTAATCTAAACCCCTGTCCATCGTTTAGATTGTAATAAGTTTGGGCAATATTACCAACACGAGTAATTCTCACCCGTATATTTTGGCTCGCTGGGACAGCAATATTAGTACCCATGATGGAATTTGATCCCGGAATCTTTGACCAAGAATTTAAATTTCCATCTGAAAATCTGGCGATACGGATAAACCCATCTTGGTTACTTGCACCGTAAACTTCAAAGCTAAATTCTTGAGACCCCACTAAAGCAACAGGATTGGTAGTTACGGAAATAAAATCAACTTCTGCTGTAAAGTCGCCAGTATAGGTATTTATAGTATGAATATTATTAAAAGTATTACCGGAACTGCTTGGCATATTTAATACTAAATTTCCACCTGTCAAAGTAGCTGTTCCGGAATTGTTTGTGGCAGGAGCCCACATAACAGTATTTAATGATGCCCCATTGAAATTATCAGAAATGGTTTGGGTAGTAGCTGCAGAGGTTTTGCGGGCGACAAACTGAAAACTACTGGACTGTTGACGATAAAGTAGACCTGCGGTCATCACAGAAAATATAGCTAGAATCGCCGTCATTCCCAACAGGAATTTCGGATTTGGAGCGGGCAATTTTAATTGTGGCAGCTTAAACTTATTTTGGGCTTTGATAACTGTAATATTGTCTTTCATATCAAATAGGTGTGGTACTAACCGAATAACTGGTATTTTGAGTAATAGTATATGGTAAATCAGCTTGATACAAGCCACCAACCAGAGAAGCATTAACGTCAACTGGTGCTTGAGCGACACTATTTACGGTTACTACAAATCGCATTTTGGAAACAACGGCGCCACCGTTGACTGAGGCAAAGCCTCTGAATACTAAGGCATCACCTTGATTTATCTGCCAAGGTTGGATTTGAGTTCCACCTCTGAATATTTGCAATTGATAGCAAGCCAATTGGGGATTGGTTGACGGAGTTGGTGTGGGTGTCGATCCCGAAAACGTCGTGGTCGTAGGCGGATTCCCGCCACCACCTGCCGGCGGACCACCAGTGGGTGTAAATGTCGTCGTAGTCGTCGTTCCACAAAGTGAAGAATCGGATCTTATATCAATAGATATATGTCCAGTTGCGAGTCCCGTATCTATATCTAATTGTTGAATACTATTACATGCACCAAGGGTTAAAGTTTTTAGTGTTTCTATAGTGAATTCTTTAACAAGTGTTTCCCTACAGTCTTTACCCCAATTACTTTCAATATTTTGACATTGAAACAATTTAATGACAGAGTTATTTGGTAGCGTTCCTGTGACAGAAAAAATCTTTTTTGTTTTTGGATCAAACTTAACCGTAAAAGTTCCTGTTGTAGTTGTTATTGTGTAAACAAGTAGTCCATTTTCGAATTTGGCTGGAGTTGCAGATCCACCATATCCACCATATCCACCATGAATATCATATCCGGACGCTTGATATAGTGCATTGCCACAGGTTAAACTACCTTTTGTTTTTCCAAGTGCGACTTCAGCATCACCTGTACAGAAATCTTTACCCCCCCAATCAGCACAATAATAACCATTTTGTTTACCACCACAGATACATGCCTCCGTTGAATTTCCTGTGATATTGGCTGCCGGTTGAACACATCCATTATCCTTAAATTTTTTGTTTAATGCATCGGTACCGATTACGGAAGACCCAGAAACTGTTTGATTGTAGACAATTTTACCATCTACCATTTTACCTACGGGTGCAATAGTGAAGGAATAACCATTTTTGTTTAGTTCTGTAACCCAACATAACTCATTTGTATCAGCACAATTCCCAGAGTTTGATGTGACACTAAATACTTGAGTAATTACTAGCTTACCTGAAGAATCTTTTTCGATAGTACCCACTTGATGAAGCGGTGTACTTGGATCCAAGTCCTTTGCCACATCGGTATATTCAGTTTGTTTGGGAATCAAATTTTGATTTAAGTATTTTTGATCATGTCTGGCTAAATCCCAACCATTTTGCCAGTCTGTATATTTTTTACAAATTAAATCGTAATTACAAGCATTGTCAATGCTTTGTCCCATAACAGTATCCTTCAATGGAAGACCGCCGGTTATATTGGTGATTGTAGCGTTTGAATCTGTTGTTTGGGTATTTGGTGCAATAGTAACCTGTTTAAGCAATTGTTTTTCATCATTAGAAAGGCTCACGGTTGTACCATCTTTTAATGTCACGGTCGATGTGAGTAACTTATTAAGTTCACTGACATCAGTTGAACTTGCAGTTTTGGTAAAATTTGACAAATTCGTTTTCAAGTCGTTTGCCACATTAGTAGTTTCCTGGTTTTGCGACTGATTATCTAGTGCAACATTAATACGCTCCAAAAAGGCTGCGTCTGCGCCTGGATTTTCGCCAATGTGCTCTAGTCTAGTTTGATCATATGCTCCAGCATTCCATTTGGCCTCACCCTCTGGGGTTTTTATGTCTCCACAAGTTTCCCAAGTACAAACATTTGGCATGGCACGGATTCTTGTGTTTTGCTTTTGCTTGACCAACATCAAGCTTGTTACTAAGCCCGAGACCAGAATAACGGCAGAAAAAAGACCAAGCATAAATTTCATGCGCTTGGACATGGGGGACTTACTTGGTCCTGGACCAGGAGCTGGTAATAATATTGGGTTGTCGGGCACAACAACGGGTTCGGGAACAGAACCAGATCCGGGGACAACTACCGGAGCAGTACCTTCGGTCGAATAGTCTTGGTAATTATCGTCCATAATTTTTGAATCCAAATACACCAGATGTAATAAGAATAGCACCGATTGACAGCAGTAACAAACTGAATTCGAAGTTGCCTGAGCGGGGTTGATCATTTTTGACAGGTATTGCTACTCTGGCTTTTGGTGTCGGAATAGGCTTTAATTTTGCAGACGGTGTTGCCGCAAAGGTAGGTAGAGTAGTTGTGCCTGCAGCCTCGACAATAAATGATCTGGTGACTTTTTGGATAACACCATCAACCAGAGTTGATACTGTAATTGTATGTTCACCGGGTTCGAGCCCTTCTGGAATCTTGAAATCATACTGACCTTTTTTGTTGGCTTTGACGGTTGCCGTTATTTTATTTTTGGAATTTATTTCAATGCTTATTTCAGCTCCAGCAGGAGCTTCACCCGATACATTTGGCTTGATAGTATTTAGTTTTATTTTTGATGGAGTTGCTGAGACTGATGCGTCTAATGAGTCGTCTGAAAACTTTGAGATAGGAGTACTTTCTGGAGTCGGTGTCGGCAAAACAACAATCTTTTCTCCCAATATTATTGGCGCCACGGGTCTGGCATTTGATAAGGCAACGGATTGTGATGCTGTACCCAGAGGTCCTGCCTGGACAGAGATGTCAGCTGTGGCAGATTGTTTGTCATATGAAGCAAAGCTTGTCAGATCAGAAGTCCTGGAAATAGACAATGGAACTACCCAGGATCCTGAAGTCTTGACGAGCGCTACTTGGGGAACAATACCTGGAAGTTTGACATAGATCAATGCCCCTTCGGCCGGATCCCCACCAGAGGTCATAATTTGACCATAAATTACATCTGCTGGTGGCGGATTTCTCAGTGTCATACCTGTCGTGACGATAGATTCACTCCCCAAAGATTTTCCTGAGCCAATCTTTATTTTATAATTAGTAGACGTTTTTAGTCCCCGGATCGAAACAAGATGAGTAAAATAGTTACCAATACTTCCCCTGTCTTGATCCCGATCATCTGATACGACAAGCTCATCATATTTGACAAATCCCGAGGTAGCTTTGGCTGTAACCCAAGAAACTGAAAAAGAGGTATCTGAAACATTGGTGATCTGAATATTGGTAGGAGCTTCATCTGTTGATGCAGATGTATTAAAAGAAGTAGTATTACGCATCAACCACAACCCGGTCACTAGTCCTCCGAGGGTAATCATAATTCCAAATAATGTAGGTATGGTTATCTCAGGTCGTTTCATGGCAGGCGTAACTGTAGGGCAGATAAGACGCTGGTACTAAGAACTGGATTCAAAACTCTCAGATGTTTAGCTAAAACCTCAGGAATAACAGGTTTTGTATAAACATGATATACTTCAAAACCCACCCATGTCGAGAGGGTAATAAGAGTGAATATCAATAAGGATACAATGTCTCTGTCATAAGTTCTGTGTGGTTTCATACTATATTATTTATAGCTTACGGCGAGTAATTTTCCAAGATGAAATAAGTTTTGCCTTTGATATTAGTAATCAATTGGCCTGAATTACCTCGAGATATCTGAACAGAACTGATAAACATAAGTCTCCTACTGTTTTCAATTTTATACAAAATATCGTGGATTTGAGTATAACTGCCCTTGATATTTATACTAAATTCAAAGTCCGATAGTCCTTGGCTTGATGGTGATTGGTTTGACAAGTTTATATTTCCAAGGACGATACTATCGACTATTACCCCTGTTTGTGAGGCATTTTTGACTAGATAATCACTTAGACTTCCAAATTTTGATTGGAGGGGAAGGGCAGTATCTATTAGATATAATTGTGGTTGGATTTTTTGGTATGTCTGAACCATCGATTGGAGATTGGCTATTTTGGTATTAAGTTGGGATTCGATATTGCGCTTGGATTGAATTTCACCAGTCAATCCAGCTATGGTGACCAGTGTCGGACGCAAGGCAAAGACTAACAAGACTATTAGTAACAGAAGTGACAAAGTAACAAAGAGAGTAGCCCGCCATATGGGGCGCTTCTGGATAATCTGTAAATATTTCCGGTAATGGGTTAGTGAATTTCTGTAATCTATAGCCATATTTTGATAATAAACTTTAAATTATTGCTTGGTTCTGTGTTGACACTGGATAAGACGACTGTCTTGTAAGTACTTTTATCTTTATTTAGCTCTCCCATTATCAGTCCCAAATCGGATTCAGAAGTGACAATTCCTGTAATCGTGAGCGAATTGTCTGCAAAGGAAAAATTTGTCATGGATGAGTCTGGAGGAAAGATAGAATTAATTTTTTCCAAGATTGAAGCGGCGTTTGATTGATTTTTTATTTTTTGTTCCGCCTCAATAAGGCGCGCTTGGGTCAGTCTAAGAGTTTTTTCGGTATTACTTGATGCTTCAAGGAGAGCTTGTTTGCCGGCTATGGCGTCGCCCAAATCGGACAAATCGTGATCCAACTTAAACCTGGAAATGAAAGCTATGATTACAACTAGCTCGACCAATATAATGATGTAGCGTCCAGTTGTAAGTGACCACTTGAGAAATCGGCCCCAAAATGACAGCTCAAATTCGGTCTTGGGAAGAAGATTTAGATCTTGGGATTTGTGGGCAGACATTCGACGTTTTATTTTTTCAGTAATTTTGAAAGCCTGGATTTGAGACGCGAAGCTTTGTTGGGATGAATTGTATTTTTCTTGGCAGCGCGATCCAGAAGCGAAAAAGCCTTTTTGAGATTGCCTGGGGTTGGCTTCTTGCGGGTAAGAGTAATAGCACGTTTAAAAACATCCCTTGTCTTTAGATTTATGATCCGTTTGCGCTTATCTGCACGCTGTTTTCGGATAGCCCCTACAGTAATTGGCATAATGAAGCTATAATAGCACAATGCGGGAATTTTTGCTCAGGAAACAGTCTAGTATTTTGTCTGCTGCGGTCATTATTATGATCACATATGGGTTGTCACATATCTTGGGTTTGGTCAAGTCTCGTCTTCTAATTTCGTATTTTTATGGTGGAAACGCAGCCCTCCTCGATGTCTATTATGCTTCTATGATTATTCCGGAAACTGTCTTTCAATTGTTGGTCATGGGTGCGCTCTCGGCAGCTTTTATTCCGGTATTTAGTAATTTTTTGGCAACGGACAAAAGTTCTGCCTGGAAAATGGCAGCCACGACGTTAAATTTGGTGTTGGGAATATTTATCTTATTTTGCTTAATAATATTTGTATTTGCCAAACCCTTATCAATTCTGGTTGCACCCGGATTTAATCCAGGTCAGATTGCCATTATGGCAAATTTGCTAAGAGTAATGTTAGTGGCCCAACTATTTTTCTGTATTTCTGGTTTTTTGACCGGCATGATCCAATCCCACCAGCGTTTTTTAATTCCTGCCATAGCACCTCTGGCTTATAATTTGGGAATAATACTGGGTATAATATTTCTCTCGTCCTCTCTTGGAATATATGCGCCAGCAGTTGGGATGGTATTGGGAGCAGGATTTCATATGCTAGTCCAGTTGCCTGCTGCTATGTCGTTGGGCTTTAAACCGACATTTAATTTTGATATTAGGCTTCCTGGTGTCCGTGAAGTCCTAAAATTAATGCCTCCGCGGGCAATGGCCATGGGAATTGATCAAGTGGAACAGTTCGTGGCAGTTATATTGTCATCGCTTTTGGTAGCTGGTTCACTGTCTCTTTTTAATGTAGCCAGGCTATTGTATGCTGTTCCCACTCTATTGTTTGGTGCCACAATTGGACAGGCAGCATTGCCATCTCTTTCGTTATTGGTCGCAGCCAGGGATTGGGATAATTTTAGAAAAACACTTTTGGATTCGTGTCTACAAGTAGTGTTTTTGGCTCTGCCCGTCTGCGTATTGTTTATAGTTTTACGTATACCGATTGTCAGATTGGTATTTGGTGCCAAGACATTTCCCTGGGAAGCCACTTTGCTTACAGGTAAAACTTTGGCAATACTCATGGTCTCAGCTGGATTTTATGCCATCATGCAGCTTATTATCAGAGCTTTTTATGCCCTTCACGATACCAAGACTCCATTGCTTGTGGGTCTGGGAGCAGCTGTATTTAATACTCTGTTTGGGATATTGGCAGTAAAAGTTTGGAACTGGGGTATTGCCGGAATTGCGTTATCTTTGTCCCTTACTGCAATTATGGAGACAATTATATTGGTCGTAATTCTGATAAAAAAAGTCTTTCTCCAGAAAGATTCACTTATGGAATCTTTGAAAATATTGGGAAAAATAGTTGGAATAAGTGTCGTCATGGGTTTGGGATTGTGGATACCCATGCGCCTGCTTGACCAATTTATATTTGACACGACCAGGACTGTTGATTTGTTGGTTCTTACTCTGATTACTTCAATTATAGGCATGGCCTTGTATATCAGCCTGTCTTGGATTACTCGTATACCTCAGTTAATTTATGTCAAAGAAATAGCATTAAAGCTAGGCGATTGGCGCAAATATCTCAAAGCTCCTGCCCAATCAGAACCAATTATTTTGCCAACTCCTGAGCAAAATTAAATGAATATACGAAATTTTGCAATTGTGGCGCACATTGATCATGGAAAATCGACTTTGGCCGATAGGTTGATGGAGTTTACCGGTACAGTTGCCAAGCGCGATCTTCGGGAGCAAATGCTGGATAGTAATCCTATCGAGCGTGAACGCGGTATCACAATAAAGCTTGCTCCTGTCAGAATGTTATATAAAGATTTTATATTAAATTTAATTGACACACCAGGGCACGTGGACTTTAGCTATGAAGTATCAAGAAGTTTGGCTGCGTGTGAAGGTGTGATCTTGCTTGTGGATGCGACCCAAGGAGTCCAAGCCCAAACTCTGGCTCACTACAATCAAGCAAAAAAATTGGGCTTGGTCATTATCCCAGTTGTCAACAAAATTGATGTTGGAACCGCTGAAATTACCAAAACATTTTCACAAATGCAACAGATTTTTGGATTTGATACAGAAGAGATTATCAAAGTTTCTGCCAAAACTGGAGTTGGAGTAGACACTTTAATTAATCAAATTATTTCTCAAATCCCAAATCCTAAATCTCAAATCCCAAATCAGACACGCGCACTTGTCTTTAACTCAAACTATGATACTCATTTAGGAGTAGTGGCCTGGGTAAGAATGATTGACGGTGAGATAAAAAGCGGAGACAAAATATTACTCTTGGGAACTAAGACTTGGACCAAAGTGATTGAAGTGGGAGTATTTGCGCCTCATAGAAAAATTATTGAAAAATTATCTGCCGGTGAAGTAGGTTATATCGTAACTTCGCTTAAAGATATATCTTTGCTGACTGTCGGTGACACACTAAGTAACCAACCAACTAATAACCCATTACCGGGGTATAGTCCAATAAAACCAGTGGTCTTTATGAGTTTCTATCCGACAGACGGGGCAGAAATAAATTTGATGCGCGATGCTTTGGAAAAGCTAAAAATGACTGACTCCGCCTTGACCTACTCTGCAGAACATTCTCCGGCTTTGGGAAACGGATTTCGGATAGGTGCATTAGGTTTACTACATACTGACATAATTCAGGAAAGACTCGAGAGGGAATTTGGATTAACCTTGATTGCCTGTGCACCGTCAGTGGCTTATGAACTATTAACTACAAACAATGAACTAAAAACTATTTCCAAAGCAGGTGATTTACTGGATCCTTCGCAGATCAAAGAAATCCGCGAACCAATGATACGACTCTCAGTCTTTACCCCTTCTGATTATGTCGGCCCAGTAATTCAATTGTGTCAGTCGAGTCGGGCGGAACTTCTGGATATGGCTTATGCCGAGACGCAGGTAAGCCTTGTCTATCAGATGCCGTTTGCAGAGCTAATCCGTGAGTTTTATGACAGATTAAAAAGTGTCTCATCTGGCTATGCCACGATTGATTATGAAGTTTTGGGATTTAAGTCATCAGATCTAGTCAGACTCGATGTCCTGGTAAATACCGAAAGGGTGGATGCATTTTCCCAGATAGTACCGCGGGAAAACGCTACAATAATCGGCAAAAACTTGGTAGACAAATTGCATATCGCCATTCCCCGTCAGCAATATGAAGTGGCAATTCAAGCTGCTGTTGGTGCCAAGATTGTCGCTCGTGCCGATATCAAAGCCTACAGAAAAGATGTCATTGCCAAATTGTCTGGCGGAGATCAAACCCGTAAAGATAAACTTCTAAAAATTCAAAAGAAAGGCAAGGCCAGAATGAAATCCGTCGGCCGTGTCGAAATCCCACAGGAGGCATTCTTGATGGTACTTAAAGTATAAGGGCTATATATAGCCATTTGCAAGAGGTCCTCTTGCAAAGGTGAAAACAAAATCCTAAGATAAAGTATGGCTTCAAGGAACTCGGTTAAAGATTATATTCCCAATTCTTATTACCATATTTACAACCGTGGGGTTGAACAAAGGAAGATATTTATGGACGAGCAGGATTATTCTGTTTTTCTGTCTTATCTACAGACATATTTGTCACCAGTGGACATAGATAACCTAGAGGAGGTGCTTTCTTCTCCAAATTCAACTCCAAAAGAAAAAGATAAAGCTTTAAAATTATTAAAACTCAAAAATTATTCCGAAGATTTAGACTTAGTGTGCTATGCCTTAATGCCAAATCATTTTCATCTTTTAATTCAGCAAAGAGAAGTTGTGATCAATAGTTTTGCAAATTCACTTGGTACTCGATATGCAATGTATTTCAATCGTAAGTACAAAAGAAAGGGAGTCTTGTTTCAAGATGTATATAAAGCTGTCTTGGTCCAGTCCGAGGAACAACTTCTCCATCTGTCCCGCTATATACACAATAACCCAATTAAAGCATCAAGTTTATCGTTGCCATCATCGCTTCCGGAATATCTTGGAGAAAGAAAAACCAATTGGATCAAGACCAACCACATTTTAGATTATTTTTCGCTTTCCAAGCAGAAATTTACTTACCGAAATTTTATGGGGATGTCTATTGATCCTGAGTATCTGACAGACATAGCTATTGATATTAATGGCGAATTATAGCCGTTTGCAAGAGATCCTCTTGCAAATCTCGACCGTCCTTATAGTTTAAACCTCAACCACCACAGGCAGGATCATAGGTCTTCTTGCGGTTTTGTGAAAGAAGAATTTTTCGAGAGTGTCGACTGCAATACTTTTGACTACCCTATCAGAATCAATTTTGTCTTTACGGGAGGCAACTGCTTTTGTAACTTCTTGAGCTCCGTGATTGAGAAGATCTCCCGCTTCTTTGGTAAAGACAAAACCTCGGCTTATTAATTCTATGTTGGTAATTTTTGACAGATCATTTTGATCGACTTCGATAACCGCTACCACCATGCCCTCTTTGGCCAGCATTTGCCGGTCTCGTAGGACCACGTTGCCGACGTCGCCAACACCCAAGCCATCAACCATAATTTTCCGAATCGGTAAGGCAGGACCCAATTTGACAATATCTGGATAAACTTCAATTGTCTGGCTGTGTTTGGGAAGTAATATTTTGTCAGCGGTATAGCCCATAGATTTGGCGAGCTTGGCATAACTTACCATATGCTGATAAGTGCCACCCATGGGAAGCAAATATTTTGGCTTAACCAAATTCATCATCAAGAGCAATTCTTGCTGGTGAGGGTGACCCGAGACATGGAGGTCACTCGAAATTCCAGAGTGGATGACCTCTGCCCCGAGCTCGGTCAGCTGGTTGATCAAATTTTCGACATCTGATTCGGTTCCCGGAATTGGTGTAGATGAAAAGAGAACCTTGTCACCTGCCTTTACCTCGATATCCCGGTGCTCACCAAGACCGAGTCTTCCCATTGCCGACTCGACTTGACCCATGGCTCCGGCCATCAGAACACAGATGTTCTTGGCTGGTAACTTTTTGACTTCTTTTAAATCGACAAAGACACTCTGGGGTACTTTGAGATAGCCAAGATTTAGAGCTACTTTGATATTGCGTTCCATGGATCGCCCCGATATTGCTATTCTGCGTCCGTGCTTGACGGCTGCAGTAATGACTTGGCCAAACCGGCTGATGTTGCTGCCCATAGTGGTCATAATAAATTTACCTTCACAGGAAGACATTTCCCGGTCAAACATACTATTCAAAGTTTTTTCAGACGGGGTATAACCCGGCTTATCGCTTCCAAGACTGTCTGAGAGTAATAAATGAACTCCACGGTTTCCGGCTTCGGCGATTTTTCCCAGCTCTGGCAAGACTCCGTCTATTGGAGTAAAGTCTACCTTGAAATCACTGCCATGATAAATGGTTCCAACAAGTGTTTGAATAATTAAATTTGTTGAGTCGGGAATAGAGTGAGAAATTCGTACTGAAGTAATTGTAAATTTACCCAAATGAAGTGGAGTGCCGGGATTTAGAATCTGGATGGTTTTGGGCATGTTTTGATATTCGGCCAATTTTTCCATTACCAAATGAGCAGGAAACTTGCTGGCATAGACTGTGACATTTGGAATTTGTGGAAGGATGTAGGGGAGTGCTCCGATATGATCTTCGTGGCCATGGGTCAAAATAAGCCCCTTGATTTTGTGAACTTTGTCTTTGAGATAACTGAAATCGGGAATCAAAATGTCGATGCCCAGCATATCTTCGGATGGAAAGCCGATACCACAATCTATAAGCAAGATCTCATCTTCCAGCTCGTAAGCAAACATGTTTGAGGTGACATTGCCAAATCCCCCAAGTGAAATTATTTTTAGCATCGCCGTAATTTTAACGCATTAATTGCCATTTGTCTTAATTGAGAAAAATCTTTTTTAAATTCAGTCATATTGCTTGTGCCACGAATAGCGAAGGCTGGGTGATACATAGTTACCAAAAAATACTTTTTTTCTTGAAATATTATTTCTTGACCATGCCCATGTACTTGAGATATTTTAACATCTGGTAAAAATTTTGCCATACTAAAATGTCCAAGAGTCACTATCGTGGCCGGTTCAATTATTTGAATTTGTCGGTCCAGCCAATCTCTGCAAATCTCAATTTCCAAAGGCTCCGGATCTCTATTTTCCGGTGGCCTGTATTTGACAATATTGGTAATAAAAACTTTGTCTATTTTGATATTACTTTCGGAAATAGTTTGACGTAATAGCTGTCCAGACCTGCCTACAAAAGGTCGGCCTTGGGCGTCTTCATCGGCTCCCGGAGCCTCGCCTATAAACATAATCTTAGCATCGGGATCGCCCTCTCCCGGCACAGCATTTATACAATTCTTGGCAATTTCTAGACCCTTAAAGTCTCTAATCTCGCGGGCTATTTTTTCCAACTCTATTTTCTTTTCGTCAATGGTCATGTTGGTGGATCAATTATTTTGATATCTTTCATCGGAAAGTGTTTGGTATTCCGAGTCAAGAGAGTGAACTTATTTAGTTTGCAGGTCGCAGCGACCAAATAATCGACAAAGTTATTATTGATATTTCTAAATTTATGCCAGTATTCTCCTGCAAGTTTTGCTATCTGAAAGTCGATGGGAATTTGCTTATGCCACTTAAAAAAATGCTCATTTGACAACTCCTCTTCCGGAAAAGAATTTTTATAAATTTCACCAACAGTCAAGATAGAAATAACACTTTGTTGGTTATGTACTAGACTTGCCACAGACTTGATAATCTTTTCATCTCCGCGGATTATCCAAATAGAAATATCTGAATCTAGTAAATAACCACTATTTATCCTTAGTTTTGGCATAGGGAATATAGGAATAATCGCGATTGGCAGCAGTACGACCTTCGTTTACCCATGTTACAATATTTTCTATATTTTCCCACCCAGGTCTACTTTTGACTTTTAACTTTGTAGTAAACATATTTAGGGCTTCAGCGTAAGTCATTTTCTTTTTATGGTGAATTTTTTTTAACTTTTCTCCTACGGCTTTTTCAATAAAGCTGCTTCTTTGACCAAAAGGCAATATGGCGTTCATTTGCGCTAAAATGTGAGGAGATAAAGTAATGTTTATCCGTGTGGCTGTTTGCATTTATACACATTCTAACATACTTTATACACACTGTCAATATGTTGGCAAATATTGTTTGAGATTGTCTAGAGTGATATAGAAAGATTTGGCCTTGCCTTCGACATAGAGCCTGGCAATTTTGCGTACCACTCCCTGAATTGTGCGCTCGAGCGTCCGGATACCACCATCAAAGCCCAGTGGACGAACGAGCTTTGGCCAGACAGCTTCGTCAAATTTGATAGCCCCAATTGGAAGACCTGAAACTTTCAATTCTTTGGGTAAGATATAATCGCGGGCGATAGTGGTCTTTTCTTCGTCGGTGTAACTTGGCATGACTATCGGCTCGAGCCGATCCATGACGGCAGTACTAATATTGGTGGTATTATTACAAGTAGCAATAAACATGACAGTCGAAAGATCAAAGGGAAAATCGAGGTAGTGATCGGTAAAATTCATGTTTTGCCCGGGATCCAGTAGCTCGACCAGAACGCCCATAATGTCCGAGCGGGTACTCTCGGCTACGCGGTCTATTTCATCCAACAATATGACGCAATTATTACTGCCGGAATTTCGCAGAGCCTTGATAATTTGACCTGGCTCGGCATCGGGGTGAACGCGCGATTGACCACGCAGATCTAGGGCAGACCCCATACCGCCAAAAGGAATACGCACAAATTTCCTGCCCAAAGCCTCTGCAATACTTTTGGCAATTGTAGTCTTGCCGGTACCAACCAAACCAACCAAAAGTAAAATAGGAGCTCGAAAATTGGCCTCGGGCTTTCTCTGGTTGAGCATCATGACCGACAAATATTCCAATATCCGGTCTTTCAGCTCTCCTAGGCCATAATGATGTTGATCCAAGATTTGCCGGGCATGTCCGAGATCCAAGATATCATCAGTTTTTTTGTCCCAGGGTAGAGATACGATCCAATCGATATATCTGGCAGCGTGATCGTATTCTGCCAAGAAGTTGACACTTTCAGAGATTTTTTCGAGTCTGGCAATGATCTGATTCAATTTGTCTGTCAAATCTCCGGGCAGATGGACAGCCGTAATCTTCTCGTTTAATTTTTGAATATCTTTGTTCACTATATTAGTTTACACTAATTTATTCCAATAATTCATGTAAATCTTTGGACAATGTTTTTAATTTTCCTGCCTTTTCTTCTTCTTCACCGATTCTAATAGCTTCCATAATTTCTCTATCTTTAAACCAAAGACGCATTCTATGCCAAAGTTCCTTAAACCAAGGTAAGCTCAATGTAGACAAAGTAAATCCGACAGTGGGGACGATGGCATTGAGCCACGGGCGGTCAATACCAATTGCCCACATGTATATTCCAATAGACAAGAAAGTAAAGACTGCGATCAATAATCGGCGGGTATAACTTGTCTCCCAAAGTTTGTCCTTCTCAATCCGTAGGTTACGAAGCTTCAATAACTCTATTTCTTTTTCCAATTTTTCAATATTTGTCATATTATATTTTTTATTTTATATGGTGTAATACCCACTTGCAAGCTCTTATTGTTCCACCTCTTAGGTGGAACATATTTTCTTTCCACAATACTATATTTACAATAAATGACGTAACACAGCCATTTGCAAGAGGACCTCTTGCAAAGTAATTAGGGTGATTAGGGTAATTGGGGAGATTTGGGAAATGATAAAATAAAAAAATGAAAAAGTTAGGACTGGCGAGCGACAAGTTCAAATTAAAGAACCCGTGGTTGACAAATTTGGTCGGATCGTGGCTCTCGTTTATGTTGACGGAAAACTCATTAATGAGACGATGGTCAGAGAAGGATTTGCCGCTTACCGCAGTGAATCCGGAAGTGGCAAAGAGGCCATGAAAGCGGCCTCCGAAATAGCCAAATCCCAAAAAAGCTGGATTTAAAATATCTACTGTCTGTAACCGTTAATATCTTCTTCGCGGTGCATTGAAGCGGTCGTGGCCACGATTAGCAGCACTTCTGTCACTGGGTCTATAGGGACGGGATCCCATAGGTCGGTCTTGCCGAGGCTCGACCGCTTTTTCTGCCGGATTGCCATTTTCATCAAAGAGCATGGATAATCCAATTTTGCCCTCGGGGGTAACTTCGGTTACCCAAACTTTGACATTTTGACCGACAGACACGACTGTCGCTGGATCGCCCACATATTCGGTACTCATGCGGGAGACGTGAACCAAACCATCTTTGCCGGGCAATATATTTACAAATGCTCCGAAAGCTGCCAAGTTCATAACTACACCTTCAAATATTTCACCAATGGCAATCTCCCGACCCATTGACTTGAGGTATTCTAAAACCTTGTTTGTACTATCAGTATCAACACCGGTCACAAAGACCGAGCCATTGTCATCGACATCGATCTGAACTTCGTTATCGGCCATGAGTTTCTTGATATTTTTGCCTCCAGGTCCGATTAATTCACCAATCTTTTCGACTGGAATTTGGACTGTGGAAATTTTGGGTGCAAACTGAGACAGAGTATCGCGATATTTAGGTAAGGTTGCCAGCATTTTTTCCATGATTTGCATTCGGGCGGTCCTGGCTCTGGCAAAGACTTCTTCGCAAATTGCCAATGTCAGCCCTGGGACTTTGGTGTCCAGCTGAATGGCGGTGATACCAGTCTCGGTTCCCGCCACTTTGAAATCCATGTCTCCATAATGGTCTTCCAGTCCGATAATATCTGTCAATAAAACATCGTCGACAAGACCAATCGAAATTCCAGCTACAGGAGCAATCAGAGGAACGCCAGCATCCATAAGAGATAAAGTTGACCCGCAAGTGGAGGCCATACTGGATGATCCATTTGAACTCATAATTTCTGAAACGACTCTGATGGCATAAGGAAATACCGATTCGGCCGGAATAACCGGGGCTAAACCTCGCTCAGCCAAAGCACCATGGCCAATTTCCCGGCGCTTGGGAGAGCCGACTTTGCCAGTTTCACCTGTCGAAAATGGCGGAAAATTGTAGTGATGCATGTAGCGCTTGACCGATTCTCCCTCCGCTGATTCCAAGCTTTGGCCAAGTGACGGTGCGCCAAGAGTAGTCACAGTTAGGGCTTGGGTCTGGCCTCTTTGAAAAATGGCGGATCCATGAACCCGTGGCAATACTCCCACCTCACAATACAATGGTCTTATTTCATCGAGCTTGCGTCCATCGGGGCGAATACTCTTTTTAAGAATATTATTTCTAATAAATGTTCCCAACAGTTCTTCAATTATTCCTACAACTTCTAATTTATCTTTTGGTTCAAATCCCTCGAGTACTGACGTCTTTAGTGCTTCTAGAGCGGCACCGCCTTCTTGTTTTGAGCTATATTCGACGACTTCATTAAATTTATCTCCGATTGTTTTTTGTACTTGAGATACCAATTCAGTATTAACTTTTGTTTTGATAATAATTTTTTCTTTCCCGGCTTCCTTGACTAGCTCCTGAATACTGGCGACTATCTTTTGGTTATTTTCAAAGGCCAATTTGACTGCTTCCATCATTTGAGCCTCTGGAATCTGGTTGGCTCCCGCTTCGATCATGGGAGTAACGGTGTCGGTACAGGTGACCACTAAATCCAGATCCACACCTTCACGATTACCATTTTGGGGATTGACGACCAATTGACCATTTTCGAGTCCAATTCTGGTGGCTCCCACGGGCCCTGCCCAAGGCAATGGGGAAATGGCAAGTGCTGCTGAGGCTGCGTTGATAGCCAAAATATCGGTGTCATGAATAGTATCTGTAGCCAAGACCATGACAATTACTTGGACTTCGTTTTTGAATTCTTTGGGGAAGAGGGGTCTAATTGATCTGTCAATAAGTCTTGCTGACAATGTTTCCTCATCGGTATTACGTTCACGCTTAAGCCACCTAGAACCCTTAATCCGGCCACCAGCATATAATCTTTCTTGATATTCAACCGAGAGTGGAAAATAATCTTTGGTTTTATCTTCTCGTCCGACGGTCACAGTAGCAAGGACTACTGAATCACCATAACGGGCGACTACCGATGCGGTTGCTTGACCTGCCAGTTTTCCTGTCTCGAAACTAAGTTCAGAAGAAGCAATCGTAAGTGATTTCTTAGTCATTATTTTGAAAGCCCAAGTTTCTTTATGATATCTTGGTATCTTTTGAGATCTTTTTTCATTAAGTAAGATAAGAGTCTACGTCTTTTGTTGACCATACCCAATAAGCCTCTTCTGGAATGGACATCTTTTTTGTGCTCTTTCAAGTGATCGGTAAGCTTGACAATTTTTTCAGACAGAAGTGCTATTTGGACTTCGGGAGAACCAGTATCGCCCTTGCCTTGAGCAAATTTTTTGATAATTGTCTTTTTGTCGTCGAGAGCGAGTGCCATAAAAATTTCAGGAGATTTGAAGTCAAAACTCTTGAGAATAAACTTATTATATCATTTATTTTTATGAACTACTAGTCCCCCTATAGATTTTTGGTTCGTACCAGTCGGGATCCGGATTGGCAGCAGCAGGAATAGATCCCTCAGGAAAAGAGGAGGCTTGGATTTCATCCTGGTGACGGGAACCGTTTTCCATGAGCCATGAGGCAAGGTCAAAAGTTTTTTTGGTAACTTTATTTGAGGTAAAACCATTTGTGGCTTTGGTCATTCCTTGCATCAAGTTGGTAGCAATATCGGAATTAATAACCAGATTTTGAGATTTGATCAGTTCAGCTGTAATTTCAGAGAGACATGAGGCAATGGGGTCTAATGAATTATTAAAGTAAACCAATTTTTGGTTAACAAGAGACTCTGTCTGGGAAAATTCACTTAAATCCGTAATTCCCATCAAAATATTGAGATCAGAAACAACCGTTCCCGAGACCATTTTTAATTTGGAGGGATCGATTACACAATCGGGTTTTGGTACAACTACCAATTGAAGTTCGCCAGTATCCATGTTGTAACTGACCTTGTCTACCAGCTCGGTCTGTCCCGGAAAAGTAATTACTAGATTCCGGTTCCCAATTGCACCCCCAATAGTATTTATGCCAACCAATCTATTGAAGTCTACTGTCATGGGTGACTGACAGTGAACGGTAATCTGCTTATTTGCCAATTCTAAGCTCAATTTTAATGCCAAGGCCGAAGCGACTAAATCGATAGAGGGATTGGCGGGCAGAAGTATTGAAATCTTGGTGCTTTGGGAAAAATCTATCTTAATCATCGATGGTAAAGGCGATTATACGATCATTTATGCGAAAATCAACTGCTCCTGAAAAAACGGCACCAAATTCATTGTCTGCTTTGATTAAATTGAGATCAGATTTGCCTGACTTCATGGTCCTAAACTTGATATCTTGGATAATTTCACCATTTCGCACCAAATGTAATTGGTTGGTTTTGTTTATCTGGCCAGTCAGGCACTTGCATCCAGCAATGTGATCGCTATTCATATTAAATTCAGCGGTAATTTCGGCCTCTCCCAAAATCTTTTCGTGGGCTCTTGGATTCAGGGTTTTTTGGACTAGTACTTTCAAGTAATCCAATAATTCGTAAATAATTTCGAAAGTTTTGATTTTTACTTTTTCGGTATCGGCAAGTTTTCCCGCGGACGAGGATATGCGGACATTAAACCCAATAATAGGCATATTTTGGGGAGCGGCTGACAAAATATCTGATTCACTTATGTCTCCCGTCCCTGACAAAGCAACCTCAATTTGAGGATCGAGAGAGGCAATTATTGCTTCCAATGATCCTAATACATCAGCTTTGAGAATCACACGGACAACCCCATTTATATTTTTGTTTTTTGGGACATCAGCCAAGACAGTTTGACTACTCGGTTGCGAACTAATGATTTTTCCCACAGCCACAACCTCAGATAGTCCAAAAATTTCGACAGGTATTGAGGGACTGGCAGAATCCAACAATTCTCCCGTAGTCGCATAAATAGCCTTGATTTTGCCGACCCCATGATTGGTAAAAAGCGATGTTCCCTTGGAAAGAGTACCGTTTTTGATTACGACGATAGCCATGGCTCCGCGTTTTGGATCGAGTCTGGATTCCAGAACCACTGCTTCCAGAATTCCATCGGGATCAGCTTGGGGTGGATTCATGTCACTAATTAAATTCAACATGTCCAAAAGCTCTGGTACACCCGTGCCAGTCTTGGCTGAGATTGATACGACGGGGATTGTCCCACCAAAGCCTTCGACCAAAACCCCGATCTCCGAAAGTTGAGTATATATTTTTTGGATATTAAGCCCTGGTAAATCGGTCTTGTTGATGGCAACAATAAATGGGGTATTGTTGGCCAGTAAGAGTTTGGCGCTTTCTGCGGTCTGGGGCATGACTCCATCGTCACCAGCCACAATAAGAATTGCCAAATCAGCCAAATTGTTTCCACGCATTCGCATTTTTGAAAAAGCGGCATGACCCGGAGTGTCAATAAAAGTACAGCCACCGACTTGAAATGCTCTAGTCGACTGAGTTATTCCTCCGACTTCTCCTGAAGCAATATTGGATTTACGCAAAAAATCCAACAGGGTAGTCTTGCCATGATCGACATGACCCAAGATGACTACTATTGGCGGACGATTTGTTAGCATAATTTATCAAAATCTCAAATCCAAAACAACAAGCTCCAAATAAATTCCAAAAATCAAATCTTAAATTTCAAACCATGTTTATTCATTTGAATTTTCTTCTTTAGAATTTATTTGAGTATTAGAATTTTGAATTTCTGATTTTACGTTAATGTGATATCCAGTCAATTTACCTGCAAGTTTGGCATTTTGACCATCCCTACCAATAGCCAGAGACAATTGATCGTCAGGTACTGTGACATCGGCAATACCTTTCTTGGTATCTATTTTGACCACACAGCCTGCAGCTGGAGCCAGAGCATTGGCTACAAATTGCTCGGCATTTTCTGAGAATGGAACAATATCAATCTTTTCACCATTAACTTCGGAAATAACAGCTTGAACCCGGACTCCTTTTTGGCCAACACAGGAACCCACCGGATCGACTCCATTTTGGTTTGACCAAACCGCAATCTTGGTTCTGATTCCGGCGTCGCGAGCGACAGCCTTGATTACAACTGAGCCCGAATTTACTTCGGGTACTTCGCGCTTGAAAAGCTCGGAAATTAGATTTGGGTGGGTTCTTGAAACAATAACTTCACGGCCTTTAAATCCATCGCGTATAGAATCCATGTAAAACATCATTTTGGCGTTTATCCGGTAGTTTTCCGAAGGAGTCTGCTCGGAGACCGGCATAATTGCCTCAGTCTTACCAATATCCACAACAATCTCAGATCCTGCAAAACGCAAAATCATGCCATTGACCAGAGTATTCATGCGTTTTTCGTATTCACCTAAAATATTGGTTTTTTCGGCTTCGCGGACTCTTTGCAAAATTACTTGCTTGGCAGTCTGGGCTGCAATCCGGCCAAAACCTGGGGGAGTAATATCGGCTTTTTTCTTGCCTTTGATTTCAAAAATATGGACTTCACCAGAGATAATATCGAGTGTAACGTCGTATTCACCTTCTTCGTTGTACTGATCTGGGTGATCTTTTTTGAAAGCAGCAAGTATTGCTTGCTTGATAGTTTCCATGACAACTGCGGGGTCAAGACCGCGTTCACTGGCTACTTGGGCTAGTGCTGCATTAAATTCACTGGTTCTGGCGGTCTGTTTTTGCATAATTAAGGGTATTTTACCAGATTTAAGCTTGAAGTACTACCCACGATTTATATCACCCCTCCGAACTCCCCTCTTAATTTAGGATTTTTCAAACTCTTCCAACAATTGTTTTTGTTTTCTGGACAATTTACTTGGCATTTCGATTAAGAGCTTAATATAAAAGTCTCCGCGGTCGGAGGAGGACATTGACCGGAGATTGCGGATACCCCGGCCAGACAACCGAACCATAGTGCCAGGTTGTGTCCCGGCTCTAATTTTGAGCTTCAAATTATCGTCCAATGTCTTGACTGTCGTTTCTCCACCCAAAATAGCCAGAGTAAAGGTAATGGGGTGCTCGATATAGACATCACTCCCATCCCGCCTAAAATACCGATCAGATGCAACTTCGAAAGTGACATCAAACTCTGAAAACCGCAAGTGAGTTCCAGTATCCGTCCCGGCGGGAATTTTGATCTTGTGCCTACGCCCTTCTATTTCTACTTCCTCTTCCCCTCCGCGGACAGCAGTTAGAAAAGGAATGTGGAGCGAATAGTGGGGTTTTCTGGAACCACGGCGGCTTTGTCCAAATCCACTGCCACCAAAAAATTGCTCAAATATTTCAAAGGGATCGGAAAATCCACCAAAGTCTCCGCCTCCGCCACTACTACTATATGTATATTGAAATGGTCCACCGCCAAAAGGACCAGCTTGTCCTGAGCTTGTCGAAGGATCGAATGGTGTGTGACCAAACTGATCATAGGCTTGCTTTTTTTGAGCATCAGACAAAACCTGATAGGCCTCGTTTATTTCCTTAAATTTAGTCTCAGCCTCGGCTGATTTGTTGCGGTCGGGGTGCCACTGCAGAGCCATTTTACGGTAGGCCGATTTTAGTTCGGTGGCAGAGGCGTTTTTGGAAACGCCTAAAATATCATAATAATCGCGCTTGGTGGCCATACTTGTAGCAATTATACTTCCCGAGTGCTAACTTGACAACAACAATAATAACAACTAGAATCACCTAATGTCATTGGAAGAAGAATATGGGCAACTTGCGAGAGCTCGTCAGGAAGCTGAGTATAATGCGCAAATAGTCAATAATCAAAAGGATAAAATTGGGTGAATTTTTTGGCTTAATGTTTGGCATGAACTTGAAATAAGGTGTTCTAAACTTTTCCGACTTAAATTAAACCAAACAAAATAGCGATTGTGAGAGCGAGGGACTTCTGATACAATTTGCGAAGCTATGGCTGCAAGTGACATTAAAACGACTAACAGGACTATACCGCTCGACAGGGTGCGGAATATTGGCATAATTGCCCATATTGACGCCGGAAAAACCACGACATCAGAAAGAATATTATTTTATACCGGTAAAAGTTACAAAATTGGCGATATTGATGAGGGCGATACCCAAATGGACTGGATGGAACAAGAAAAAGAAAGAGGGATTACTATTGTTTCCGCCGCCACAACAACTTTTTGGAAGGGTGTGCGCATCAATCTGATCGATACTCCAGGACACGTCGATTTTACTGCTGAAGTCGAGCGCTCACTGCGTGTTCTCGATGGCGCCGTTACAATTCTCGATGCTGAGGAAACAGTTCAGTCACAAACTGAAACAGTTTGGAGACAGGCTGATAAATACAAAGTTCCCCGTATTATCTTTGTAAACAAAGTTGATAAACTTGGAGCCAATTTTGAAGGCACAATTAAAGCTGTCATCGAAAGATTGGGAGCCAATCCTGCTGTCATGGCTTACCCTATAGGAGCCGAAAATTTGTTTAAGGGGGTAGTTTTACTTTTGGAAAGAAAAGCCATTATTTGGCACGGTGATGAAACTGGAGCTAAGTTTACCGAAGAAGAAGTTCCGGCTGATATGTTAGACGTTGTCGAAACTTGGAGAACAAAACTAATTGAACAGATCTGTGAAACTGACGATGTCCTTTTGGAAAAATTCCTCAATGGCGAAGAGCCAACAATAACTGAATTAAAAATTGCTCTTCGCAAGGCGGTTATTGCTTACAAATTGGTTCCGGTCTATGCAGGAGCATCATTACGCAACAAAGGTGTTCAGCCACTTTTGGATGCCATCGTTGAGTATTTGCCATCTCCTGTCGATGTCGATCATGTCAATGGTGTCCATCCCAGAAGTGGTGAAAAAGTGGTCCGGCAGACGATTAATGAACAACCTTTCTGTGGCTTGGCTTTCAAAATTCAGACCGATCCTCATGTGGGCCGCCTGACTTATGTCCGTATTTATTCAGGGACTCTGAAATCCGGACAGCCCATTTATAACGCCACCAAAGACAAAGAAGAGCGGATCTCACGGATGCTTTTGATGCATGCCAACAAGCGTGAAGAAATAGACGCAGCTTATGCCGGTGAAATTGTGACCTTAGTTGGACTTCGCGATACTGTGACTGGCAATACACTTTGTGACAAAGACAATCCAATCGTCTTGGAATCTATTACTTTTCCTGAGCCTGTTATCTCTCTGGCTATTGAACCCAAGACTAAATCAGACCAGGAAAAAATGGGATATGCACTGTCTAAACTTTCCGATGAAGATCCAACTTTCCGAATCAAATCCAATCCCGAGACAGGCCAGACCATAATCGCGGGTATGGGCGAGCTGCATTTGGAAATTATTGTCGACCGCATGAAACGCGAATTTAAAGTCGAAGCGTCCACGGGTGCTCCCCAAGTAGCTTACAAAGAAACAGTGCGAAAATTGGCCGAAGGTGAAGGAAAATATATCAAGCAATCCGGAGGCCGTGGTCAATATGGGCATTGTTTTATCAAAATCGAGCCTCTAACCCGTGGAGCTGGCTATGAATGGGTCAATGCTATCAAGGGCGGATCGATTCCATCGGAATTTATTACTCCAATTGAAAAAGGAATTGTGGAGGCTATGGAAAATGGGGTAGTAGCTGGCTATCCTCTAGTAGATTGTAAAATTACCTTGTTTGATGGTTCATACCACGATGTCGATTCTTCGGAAATGGCTTTCAAAATTGCAGGATCAATGGCCCTTCAACATGCTTCCAAAAATGCCGATCCGTGTCTTTTGGAGCCTATCATGAAAGTGGAAGTGACTACCCCTGAGGAATATATGGGCGATGTCATAGGTGACTTGTCTTCAAAAAGAGCCCAGATCTCAGCTACAGAAACCCGTGGCAAATTGACAATTATCAATGCCTTTGTGCCATTGGCCGAGCTTTCCGGCTATACTACCAAATTGCGCTCCATCACCCAAGGCCGGGCTAATCCCTATATCGAGCCATCTCACTATGAAGAAGTTCCCAGAAACATTGCTGAAGGCATAATCGCCAAGTCGGGGAAAACACAAACATAAACTACAAACCTACTCCAGTATTAGCAAACATCCTCAACACAGCTTTTCCAGATTGTTTTCGTGCCTTACACAGAACCTTATAAATCCGTTTGATGTTGTCCTTAGTTGCAGCGGTATTTGGTTCTTGAACAATCGAACTGTCAACAATATCTTGTAGTAATTCAGCGTAATTATAATAAGATACAGCTCTTTCTCCTCTCAGGTCAATATCAGCAGGATTAAGTATAATAACTTTTTCTGTAGGCATGGCTCCATGTTAGTTGTTGTTGTTGTTGTTGTTGTCAAGGCAACATCGTCTTTTGAAAGGCCACGCCTTTTTAAACCTCTTTTTAGCCTTATTTAAAATATTCTTCTATTTTCGATAATTCCACAGTTGGAACAGGCAAAGATTCTACAATTGGATATTTGGTGATTAGAAGTGGTTGATAATTCTTTTCCTTGGTAAATTGCATCAAAAATTTATAATCTTCTTTGTGAATTGTATTTTGGCATTTAACTTCAATGGCCATTTTTTGCTCGGGCAAAACAAAATCCACTTCTTTTTCCCGTTTGTGATACAAATTGACTGTGCCAAATTTATTGATTAAAGTTTGAGCAACATATGTCTCAGCTTGAGCTCCGGGAGTCGACTCAGTGGGTGACAGTGCTAAAAAGTTTGGACTGGCTGGATAAAGCTTGCGTAATGTTCGACTGGTAGAACGGAAGCTGCCCGCAATATTCGCTACGCCATTAATAAGTAAAGACCCTTGTAATAAAGATAAATACCTAAATAAAGTATTTCTTTTGATTCCTAATTCAGCTCCCAATTTAGGAAAATGAATAATTTGACTTGTGTTTGGCAGTAGCGACCAGAATAAACGTTCAAACTCGGCCACTAAACGTACCCCACCGAGGTTTGGTAAATCTATTTCCAAAATTTTGCCAATTATCCAGTATTTCAGATACTCTCTCTTTTTAGAAATGTCATTCAGTTCCAATAGTTCTGGGAACCCTCCAAAATCTAAATATTCATCAAATGAGCCTTTTGATAAAAGGGTTTGATATTCCATATAGGATAATGGAGGCAATTGTTTTTCAAATATCCGTCCAGCCAAACTCTCTTTGGATTTAGTACGTAAAAAGAGACTCGAAGAACCTGTGAGCACAAATTTTAGGTGCTGACTTAGATCATAATAACGTTTAAGAATATCTTGCCAATATGGCACAAGTTGAATCTCATCCAAAAAGATGTAACAAGTCTCACTAATTTCATGGATTTGCTTATGCAATATATTTTGTATATAAACTGTGAGTAATTTTTCCAGTGTATCTTTCTCTTCGCGCACGGTTGGTTCATCAAAAGAAAAATACATGATTGAAATTACTGGGGTATTAGCCAATAAACTGGCAATTATTTGACGAATTAAAGTACTTTTGCCAGTTCGGCGCATCCCCGTCAAACTTATCATCTGTTTTAGGGTGGTAGTATCGTGTATTAATTGCGTAAATAGCTCTCGTTTTGGTAGGCGAGCTTCGGTAGGTTGATAATTTGGATCAGTCCACCAAGGATTCTGGAGACGCAATTGGTCTGATATGTTCATATATTTAGGACGTAATGTAACATTACGTCCTTTATTTTAAATAATATCGCACGTATTGTCAATATTAAGGTGCTTAAAAAGGCCACGCCTTTTTGATCTGGTTTGATACTTTATTTTTACATTCAACGCGCACGTGCGTAAACTCTGTCGTTTAAAAAAGATGATAAAATAAAGACATGGTTGGAAACTTGATGAACTCATTGGCCCACGTGTCAGCAGGTCTCTCGGCAGGCTATCCAGATATTCCCATAATGAGATTTGATACTTACACTGATAAAGATGGCAGTAGTAATTACTGCTTATTGGTTTGCAAAGTCTAGGTTAAAAGTATAGAATATACTGACTATGAATATATCATATGATCTAAAATCAGATGCCATGATGATCAGATTTTCTGATTCTAAAAATAGTACCCGAACAGAAGAATTGGGTGGGGATTTTTTGGCCGACTATTCTGGCGATAAACTAATTTCTATGGAAATCTTGGATGTATCCAAAAAACTTCCGGACAACAAATTTGATTCAATTACTCTAGATCTTCCAAAGATAATTAGTAAATACGTCAATTGATGAATAAGAAAATAAAGAATTTGATAATGGTCATTGGGACAATTTTGGTAATTGTGGGTCTGGGTTATTGGATGTATCGAAGAATTGCCAATTTGCCAGGAATAGTGGTCAATGATCAGGGGCGTGACCATAAGCCAAGTACTGAAAATGATAAGTTTGTCTACAATTCATACCCACCTACCTCTGGCCCCCATGATGTCGAATGGATAAAACCTGGAGTTTATAATTCGCCACAAGACAAATATAAATTAATTCATTCACTCGAACACGGATATATTGTGATTCACTATAATTGCGCGACAACAGAGTGTGAACTGGGAAAAACGCTGTCAGAATTTGGAAATAAGATGGGGATGAAAAAATTGATAGTGACTATTGATCCGCAAATAAAGTTTCCAGTAGTCTTGACTGCCTGGAATAGAATTTTAGAGATGAAAAGTTTTGATGAAAAATTGGCTACAAACTTTGTAAATTCATTTCGTGGCAAAGGACCAGAACTTACTATGGAATAAATTTCCCCCTTGCAGTAAATAAATTTATTGTTTACAATACAAAACATCATGGCAACATTTGCGCGCACCAAGCCCCATGTCAACATCGGAACAATTGGTCATGTCGATCACGGCAAGACTACTCTGACTTCTGCTATTACCTGTGTCCTCGCCAAAAAAGGCTGGGCTGTTGCTAAAAAATATGCAGATATTGATTCTGCTCCCGAAGAGCGCGCCCGTGGAGTGACTATCAATCTTTCTCACCAAGAATACGAAACAGCCAAGCGCCATTATGCTCACATCGATGCTCCAGGACACGCCGATTACATCAAAAACATGATTACCGGAGCCGCCCAGATGGACGGAGCCATTCTCGTAGTTTCAGCTCCCGATGGTCCTATGCCTCAAACCCGTGAACACATCTTGCTAGCTAAGCAAGTCAATGTTCCCGCTGTAGTTGTCTTTATGAACAAGTGCGATATGGTTTCCGAAGCAGAACTTTTGGATCTGGTCGAAATGGAAGTCCGTGAACTTTTGACAAAATATGGATTCCCTGGTGACAAGGTTCCGGTCATCCGCGGATCAGCACTCAAAGCCACTGAAGGTGATCCAGAAGCTGAAGCTAAGATCTTGGAACTTATGGACGCAGTCGATTCCTATGTCCCAGACCCAATCCGAGATTTGGAAAAGCCATTTTTGATGCCTGTCGAAGACGTGTTCTCAATCAAAGGACGGGGAACCGTAGTCACAGGGAGAATCGAACGCGGCAGAATCAAAGTCAACGAAGCTATCGAAATAGTCGGAATCAAAGCTACACAAAATTCAGTAGTGACTGGTGTCGAAATGTTTAGAAAACAGCTGGAAGAAGGATTGGCTGGAGATAATGTCGGAATATTGCTTCGTGGTGTCGAAAAAGAACAAGTTGAGCGTGGTCAAGTATTGGCCAAGCCTGGCTCGGTACTTCCTCATACAGAATTTGAAGCTGAGGTCTATGTCCTGAAAAAAGAAGAGGGTGGACGACACACTCCATTTTTCTCGGGTTACCGACCACAATTTTATATTAGAACCACCGATGTCACGGGTGAAGCCACTCTTCCAACGGGAGTAGAAATGGTTATGCCAGGAGACAACGCCAAAATGACTGTCAAGTTGATTGCCCCGGTAGCTCTCGAAGTCGGAGACCGTTTTGCTGTCCGCGAAGGTGGCCGAACCATCGGAGCCGGTGTGGTAACCAAAATCTTGGCATAAATTAGCACTTTTCAAATATGGCAAAAGGACGATTACGAGTAAGACTCAAATCATTTGATCACCGCGTCATCGACGAGGCGGCATCTAAGATTGTCCAGACAGCCTTGACCACCGGCGCTAAAGTCTCAGGTCCCACTCCACTTCCGACCGACAGAAAATTGATAGTTGTTACCACCTCCCCCCATGTCGATAAAAATGCCCGCGAACATTTTGAAATGCGCGTCCATAAGCGCCTAATTGATATTATTGATCCGACAGACAAGACTATTGATTCTCTCTCCCACATGGATCTCCCCGCCGGTGTGGATATTGAAGTGAAGATGTAGTATAATCAGGGCAAGTGCGGAAACAGCATTATTTTTGTCCCGCGTCTGCGGGATTTTTTATGCTCTTATGATCAATACTTTTTTTGCCTATAAAGATACCATGACAGCCCGCTATAATGCGCAGGGTAAGCGCATGGCTGCTACTTGGCTTATTGTCCCCAATACTACAGTAATTCGTCCAATTGGTACTTCAAAAACTCTCCTCAATCTTCAGAAAACCGCAAAAATAAAAAAGCTCAAAGAAATAAAAACAGACACAATCCTAGAACCAAATTCAACTATAAAGTTGGATGAAGTCATAAAAGTAGGCGATATGGTCAGTATTTCAAACCTGACCATTGGCCGTGGATTTGCCGGAGGAGTCAAACGCTGGGGCTTTGCCGGTGGACCCAGAACACATGGCCAGTCAGACCGCGAAAGATCACCCGGATCATCCGGGGGGGGAACCCGAATGGGCAGATTGTACAAAGGTCGTCACGCTCCGGGTAAAATGGGAAACCAAAATGTCCAAGTCCGAAATTTGTTGGTTTTGGAAGTAGATGTCGAAAAAAATAAAATTTTAGTAAAGGGGCTTGTTCCCGGAAGTGCCAATACTTTGGCAAAATTGGAGGTAGTAAAATGACAATCCCCGTATTTAATTTATCAGGTAAAGATCTAACCCCGATTGAATTGGACAAAAAAGTTTTTGGAGCAAAGCTCAATCCCCAATTGATAGCCCAAGCTGTCCGCGTATATTTGTCCAATCAGAGAAGTTCGTCTGCGCATACCAAAACTCGTGGTGAAGTCCAGGGATCGACTCGTAAAATATACAAACAAAAAGGTACCGGACGCGCAAGACATGGTAGTATCAGAGCCCCAATATTTGTCGGAGGGGGCATAGCTCATGGTCCCGACGGAACTCAAAATTATAAGCTAAAGATGCCATCCAAAATGGTCAAAGTTGCTCTACTTAGCATTTTGTCCCAAAAAGCTCATTCCAAATTAATCTCAGCCGTCAAAGGATCCAAAGATGCCTCCGGTAAGACAAAAGAAATTGCAACCTTGATCTCCAAAATTGCCCCTAAAGATAAAATACTACTAGTAACAGAACCAGGCCAAACCAAATTTAGATTGAGCGCCAGAAATATTGATCGCGTCTTGGTCGCAACCACTTCGTCACTGAATGTTTATCAGATGACAGTATGTCCAAATGTTATCTTTACAACCGAAGCGTTAGTAGCCCTTGAAACCAAATATGCAGCTTAAACCTATTTATACCGAAAAATCCCTGAAAAATGCAAGCCTTAAGCGCTATACTTTTGCAGTTCCTTTGCTGGCACGTAAAGACGCCATCAAAAAAGATATAGCCAAAAGATTTGGACTCAAAGTATTGAAAATTTCGACTCTAGTGGTTCATGGAAAATCCAAGCGAGTAGGCAAGAAACGCACCGAAAAACATTATTCATCCTGGAAAAAGGCAATTGTAACTACAGACAAAGAAATAGCATTATTTACAGCCCCTGCTGAAGAGAAGAAGTAAAATATGGTTCTAAAGCTTTACAAACCAATTACACCAGGGCTGAGAGGATCCTCAGCACTTGATTGGTCAAATGTCTCTACAAACATCAGACGCAAGAGCTTGACTTCTATTTTGTCTAAAAAAAGTGGACGAAACGCCTCTGGAATCGTGACTGTCCGGCATCAAGGTGGACGACACAAAAGATTCTTAAGAGACATAGACTGGAGACGGACAAAGCTTGAAATGAAAGCCACTGTGACTGCAATCGAATATGATCCGAATCGCACTGCAAATATCGCCCATCTTCAGTATGAAGACGGTACCCAAAGCTATATTCTTGCTCCAGAGGGTTTGATGGTCGGCGCCAAAGTAGTCTCGTCGGAGCATGCACCTTTGACACTTGGCAATACTCTTCCGATTAGATTGATTCCGTCTGGTACTCCAATTCACAATATAGAGATATTTCCCGGAAAGGGAGCCCAGCTTGTGAGATCGGCAGGGGCTTCGGCTATAGTTTCCGGTTTCGAAGAAGCCTATGCTCTGATAAAATTACCTTCTGGTGAAATCCGCCGAGTCAAGCTTGATTGCAAAGCAACCATTGGCAGTCTGACCAATCCGGATTGGAAAAATGTCAATTTTGGTAAAGCCGGACGCAAACGCCACATGGGTATCCGTCCTACTGTCCGAGGTACTGCCCAAAATCCCAGGAGCCATCCACACGGTGGTGGAGAGGGACGGTCGGGAGAAGGGATGATTCCCAAGACCCCCTGGGGTAAACCAGCCCGGGGAAACAGAACCCGCAATAAATTTAAATATTCAAACAAAAATTTAGTTTCTAGGAGAAACAAATAATATGGCACGAAGCTCAAAAAAAGGACCATATATCGATTCAAATTTGGCAGGTAAAATTGTCAAGATGGTCGCGTCTGGTAACAAGTCTCCTATCAAGACTTGGGCACGCAATTCACAAATTTCGCCGGACTTTGTCGGATTTACATTTCAAGTACATACCGGAAACAAATTTGTCGATGTATTTGTTAATGAAGCCATGGTGGGTCACAGACTTGGAGAATTTGCTCCCAGTAGAACCTTCCGTGGACATGGAGCTATGGTAAAAAGAACCATGGATAAGACATGAAGATCTCTGCAAAAGCTAGCTTTATCCCTGTATCACCGCGTAAGTTGCGTCTTATTACCGATGCAGTCAAGAATTTATCAATTGATATGGCGATAGCTCAATTAAAATTATTGCCTAAAGCAGCAGGATCAATAATCCTAAAAGTAATCCAACAGGCGGTCGCAAATGCCAAAAATAATTTTAAGCTTTCACCAGCTGATTTGAAAATAGAATCATTGGTTATCGGCGAAGGACCAAGATCCAAAAGATCCGACCGCCATGCTCACGGTTCACGTTTTGGTGGCGGTGTCCGTCACAAAAGAACAGCTCATGTTATTTTACAATTAAGCACTAAAAATGGGACAAAAAGTTAATCCTATCGGATTTAGAATTCCGCTTTCACCAAGTACATCTTGGATATCACGTTGGTTTTCGACAAGCAAGATCCGTTATAGCCAATATTTAGCAGAAGATTTAAAGCTTCGCAAAGCTCTAATGACCAAACTAAAAATCGCTGGTGTAACGAAGATCGAAATCGAAAGATCCCTCAAAAGTCTAAAGGTCATTATTCATGTCTCAAGACCGGGTGTGGTCATTGGGCGCGGAGGAGCCGGTATTGAAGATCTCAAAAAATATATTGCCAAATTAATCAAAGCCACCAAAGTAGACCTCCAAATCGAGGAAGTAAAAAATCCTGAAATAAATGCTTATTTGGTAGCAATCAGAATTGCAGAACAACTGGAAAAAAGACTGCCAGCTAGAAGAGTGGCAACAAAGACTATAGAAAAAGTTATGGCCTCCGGCGCCAAAGGAATAAAGATCTTGCTGTCTGGCCGTGTCAACGGAGCTGAAATTAGCAGACGTGAGTCCTATAAATCACCGTCTGGTTCGGTTCCTCTTCAGACACTGCGTGCCAATGTCGATTATGCCAGCCTTCCGGCTCTGACCAGATCAGGTTATGTCGGAGTCAAAGTCTGGATTTATTTGGGAGGAAAATAATATGTTACAGCCAAAAAAATCAAAATTTCGAAAACAATTTAGAGGTAAAATGCGAGGAGTTGCTACCCGTGGATTTACTTTAGCCTTTGGTGAATTTGGTTTGAAAGCCATGGGTCGGGGATGGCTTACTGCCCGTCAGATCGAGGCTGCCCGTAAAGCTATCTCGCGTTATGCCCAAAGAGGTGGTAAAGTCTGGATTAGAATATTTCCCGATAAGCCTATTACCAAAAAAGCTCTAGGTGTGCGCATGGGATCGGGGAAAGGTGATATTACCGATTATGTAGCTGTTATAACACCTGGTAGAATAATTTTTGAAATTGCTGGGGTAACCGCAGAAATTGCCAAGACCGCAATTGCCAGAGCCTCTGCAAAATTGCCATTTGATGTTAAATTTGTAAGCCGTGAACAATTATGAAAACCTTAGACTTTAAAAAACAATTAATTGGTCTGTCTATTTCTGAGCTTTCGATCAAAGCAAAAGCTATCTATTCGCAAATAGCCCAAAATAAGTTAGAATTGACCACTGGCAAGCTAGTCAATAAACGGGCTGTGTTTAACCTGAGAAAACAATTAGCTGTTATTAAAACAAAAATATATGAAAATTCACACCGGTAAAATCGTCTCAGACAAGATGAAGCAAACAGTGGTCATTGAAGTGGATCGCTTGGTTGCCCATCCAAAATATCTAAAGCAGATGCACCACACCACTCGCTATCATGCTGACAATCAAGTTTCTGCAAAAGTTGGCGATGTGGTCAAATTTGTAGCCTGTAAACCAATGAGTAAAACCAAGTTTTATAAAGTTATTGAAATAATAAAACCGACAAAATAATATGGTCCAATTGAGAACAATATTAGTTCCAGCAGACAATAGTGGCGCCAAAAAGCTGCGCTTGATTCATGTCATGGGTGCCTGGAAGAGAACTTATGGCTATCCTGGAGATATTGTAACAGCGGTCGTAGACCAAGCTCACGATGGAGGCATCGTCAAAGATTCCGAAGTTGTCAAAGCGGTAATCGTCCGTACTCGAAGAGCGGTTCACCGGATGGATGGCAGTTATATTAGATTTGAAGACAATGCTGCAGTTATTATTGATCCCAAGACTCATGAACCCAGAGGGAGTAGGATCTTTGGTTCTATCGCCCGC
This sequence comes from Candidatus Amesbacteria bacterium, assembly GCA_016219445.1. Classification (GTDB taxonomy): domain Bacteria; phylum Patescibacteriota; class Microgenomatia; order CAZETR01; family Amesbacteraceae; genus JACRNA01. Next base: position 6,483 of record JACRNA010000019.1, on the reverse strand, counting down.
GAAGTCAAAGACAAGGGATTTGCCAAAATAGCGTCGCTTGCGACAGAAGTCCTATGAAAATAAAACTCAAAGATACAATCATTGTAAATGTCGGAAAAGATCATGGCCGTCAAGGCGTGGTAGCAAAAATACTACCTCAGGATAATACTGTCGTCATCGAAGGACTCAATCAATACAAGAAACATGTCAAACCAAGCCAAGGGAGAAAGGGGGAAATTGTCACTATTTCCCGCCCACTAGATGTATCCAAAATTGCGCTTGTCTGTCCAAAATGTAAGCAAGTTACCCGAGTTGGCTATCGGTTTGTCGAAGGTAAAAAATTAAGAGTTTGCCGCAAATGCAATACAGATATATGAATTTAACACAAATTTACAAAGACCAAATTGTACCAAAACTAATGTCTGAATTTGGATTGACCAATATTATGGCAGCGCCTAAGGTGTCCAAAATAAATATCAACATGGGTGTCAAGGAAATGGCACATGACAAAGGTTTGATTGACAAAGTATCTTCTCAACTGGTGGCCATCTCAGGTCAAAAACCCAAAGTTACTAGGGCCAAAGTAGCTATTGCCAATTTTAAATTGCGCGAGAATGATCCTATTGGTCTGACTGTTACTTTGAGAGGGGTCAGACTCTATGACTTTATGACCAAATTATTTGGTATAGTTCTTCCCCGCGTCCGGGATTTTCAAGGTGTCTCAAAGACTGCCTTTGATGGCGCGGGCAATTATTCACTGGGAATGACCGATCAAATAGTTTTCTCTGAGATAGAATACGGAAAAATTGATAAAACAAGAGGCTTGCAAATTACCTTTGTTATTAAAAACGGATCACCCGAGAAATCCAAGCGGCTCTTGGAACTTATGGGGATGCCCTTTAAGAAATAAATATGGCAACAACAGCTAAAGTCACAAAACAATTATTGGGAAAATTAAAATACCCCACTGCCTACCGCAACCGCTGCCAGGAGTGTGGTCGTCCGCGTGGATTTTTGAGGTTATTTGGTCTGTGTAGATTGTGCTTCCGAGCTCACGCTCACAAAGGCGAATTGCCAGGAGTCACCAAAGCATCATGGTAAGAGATCCATTGTCAGATTTAGTTTCGAGAATAAAAAATGGCTATATGGCAAGCCTGGGTAATATTACTATGCCCAAAAGTAAACTAAGGGAAGCAGTCCTGAAGATTTTGTCGTCTGAAAAATATGTGGGTAAAGTTACTTCAGATGATCAGGGTTTGACAGTAGAGCTTCTCTATAAATCAAAGTCTCCAGTAATTACTGAGATTGTCCGTGTCAGTAAACCTGGGTCGAGGGTATATATGGGATTTAAATCTCTCAGATTAGTCTTAGGGGGAATGGGAATCCAAATATTATCGACTCCCAAAGGAATAATGACAGGAAGCCAAGCTCGTAAATTAAAAGTCGGTGGCGAAGTTATTTGTAAAGTCTGGTAAAAAAATATGTCTAAGATAGGAAAAAAACCAATTACAATCAATCAAGAAACAAGTGTCAAAGTAACAAGTGACACAGTAGTCATTTCTGGCCCAAAAGGTGAATTGACACTAAATATTCCAAATAGTGTGGAAGTTAAATTTGAAAATAATCAAATTATCGTCACGTCAAAAGAATCGAATATGTGGGGACTTATTCGCAGTCTTTTAAATAATATTGTGATAGGTGTGACTACTGGATGGACCAAAACACTTGAAATATCAGGTACTGGATACAGAGCAAATACGACTGGTACAGAATTGAATTTATCTTTGGGTTTCTCACATCCGGTGGTTGTCAAAGCCCCAGTTGGCATTAAATTTGAAGTTTTGGAAAATAAAATAAAAGTAACGGGTATCGATAAACACTTGGTAGGTCAAGTCGCATCCGAGATTCGGGCACTCAGACCCGCCGATCCGTACAAAGGTAAGGGGTTTAGATATGAAGGTGAAGTTATTGTCTTAAAGCCCGGTAAAGCTGCCAAAGCGGGAGCTACTGCCGCAAAATAATTATGATTAAAGTTTACAAATCAACCCAACAGCGAAGGCAAATAGCCGTCCGCGCCAAAATTCGCAAGAATTCCACTCTGCCAAGGTTGTCTGTTCATAGATCACTCAAGTTTATTTATGCCCAAATAATTGATGATAAATCTGGTAATACTCTGGCTTATGCCTTTGGCAAAGATCCTGTCGAAGTTGGCCAAAAGATTGCCAAGCTGTCACTGGATGCTAAAATCAAGCAAGTTGTGTTTGACAGGGGACCGTATAAATATCATGGCAGAATCAAAAAGTTAGCCGATAGTGCCCGGGAATCCGGACTAACATTATGATGGACCGATATCCAGCTGAAGTCAAAGAATTTGAAGAAAAAGTAGTTCAAATCAACCGTATTAGTAAAAAAACTAAAGGCGGAAATCATATGCGGTTTGCAGCACTTGTTGTGACAGGTGATCGCAAAGGCCGGGTGGGAGTGGGCCTCGCTAAAGCTGCAGATGTCCAATCGGCTGTAGCCAAAGCCACAAGGAGTGCCAAAAAAGCTTTGTTTACTATCAATTTATATGGCACGACAATTCCTCACGAAGTCAATTGTCACTTGGGTGCAGCCCACGTCTTACTAAAGCCAGCCCCGGCGGGCACCGGGGTCAAGGCAGGTGGAGCAGTCCGCGCTGTCGTCGAATCGGCAGGTATCAAAGACGTCGTGGGTAAAATTCTCGGAACCGCCAACAAAATTTCCAATGTCTATGCCACAATGAAAGCTTTGAAATCGTTAAAACAAAGAAATCAAATAGCATGAAACTCACTGCTAAAAAAATGAAAATTGTAGGACGAGGTCGTGGCTCTGGTAAGGGTGGTCATACTACTGGCCGTGGACACAAAGGTCAACTGGCCCGTGAACGCGTGCATATTTTGTTTCAGGGAACTAAAACCAAAAAATCTCTGATCAAAAGATTGCCCTTTATGCGTGGTGGCAGCAAAAACAAATCAGCCCAAAATAAACCAACGGTTTTACAACTTGAAACTCTGGTCAAATGGCCAAAATCAATTCCGGTGACTCTTAAAAATCTCATTGAGCGCAAACTTCTAAAACCAAACACCAAATCTGTAAAAATTTTGGGGATTGCCAAATTAGAACATGAACTGGATGTCAAAGTCGCAGTGTCAGCTTCCGCCAAAACCGCCATTGCCAAAGCCGGGGGAAAGACTGAAGAGATTTAAATAACAAATTCTTGCCAGTTGGTGCGATTTACGACTTCGAATTTACTGTCTACGTATTGCTCCAGCCAACTTTTTGGAGTGCGGGTTGTTTTTTTGGTTAATTTAAATTCAAACCCAATTAATTTTCCGTTAATCTCTTCTACCAGATCTAGTTCGGCTCCACTTGTTAGCCGCCAATAGTAATGACTATAGAGAGACTGTTTGTATTCTTGTCTCTTCATGCGCTCAAGCACCAAAAAGTTTTCCCACAATTTGCCTGCGTCGTCTCGATTGGTCAATAAGTTTAAATTTCCAATCAGAGTATTTCTGACCCCCAAATCATAAAAATATATTTTGTCCATTTTTGATACTTCCTTACGTAAGTTGCGGTTAAATCCACTTCTTCTAAAAATGACGAAAGATTTCTCCAACAGATCTATATATCGTCCAGCTGTATCTTTACTCATGCCCAAACTATTTCCCAATTCTGAGATAGAAACTTGCGAGCCGATTTGGAAAGACAATAATTTTAATAGATCATGAATTTTGTTGGAATTTTTTATACCGCTAAATTCCAAAAGATCTTTGTATAGATAAGCATTGGTCAAATTGCGTAAATAGTCACTTTGGGCGGTCTGTCCGTCCAAAGAAAATAACTCCGGATAAGATCCAAAAATCAGACGGCTTTCCAAACTCTCATTGAGTTCGTGTGCTGTCTGGGTTTGCGCAAGTTCTGCAATGGATATAGGATATAAGGTGTAGGTTACTGCTCTTCCTGTCAATGGTTCACTGACTTTACTGGCCAAATCAAGTGAGGATGATCCTGTAGCGATGACTTTCAAGTTCTTAAATTCATCTAAAATAATTTTCAATATCAGACCTATTTCAGGAATCCTTTGGGCTTCATCGATAAATATGGTGTTATAACCGCCCAATAAAATTTTCATTTTAGATAGATCGCGGCTGACCAAGGTTTCCCACCATTCACCTCTGCGGTCTCCATTTAGGATGAGTGTTTTCCAGCTCTTTTGAGCTAAAATGTCATTGACCAAAGTAGTTTTTCCAGCCTGTCTGGGGCCGTAAATTATTACCCCTTTATTTGACTCGTCTAAATGGTGTGAAATGGGGCTTTCTAAGAGTCTTTTAATCTTCATACGCCAAATATACTGTATTTCAGCCGACTTGTCAACTGTACTGCACGTATTAAGGTCATGTTGATCTAAAAATCATGGTCATTGAAAAAGCTGGGGGAAAGATAGAAAATAAATAGGTGATAGCCGATCTACTGGCATTATTCTTCTCTTTTTTGATTTCGTTTAACCCGGTACCGGCGGGATATTATCGGGTGGTGAGTATATCGGATGGAGACACTATAAAAGTATTGATGAATAAAAAGATCGAGACTATTAGATTTATTGGTGTGGATACGCCGGAGACTGTTGATCCCAGGCGTCCGGTGCAATGTTTTGGAAAAGAGGCATCAAATTTTACCAAAAAAACTCTGTCAAATACCAATGTCAAACTGGAGTCTGATTTTATAGCGGGTGACCGCGACAAATACAAAAGACTATTGCGTTATGTCTTTTTGGAAGACGGGCAGAATTTTAATCAAGTTCTGATTGAAGAAGGCTTCGGTCACGAATATACCTACAAAAGCCAGCCGTATAAATATCAAAACGCATTTAAAAGATCTGAAATAAATGCCAGAGAAAATTCACGAGGTTTATGGGCTCCAGACGCTTGTGCTAAAATGAATTGATGACTAAAAACAGACCCTATTTTCTCTGGGATTATGACTTGTCCGAGGACGATGTGCACAAAATCTTGCGCACCGGTACTGCAGTTGACAAAAATTGGATGTTGTCTCGAATTTTGGAAAGCGCCAAATATCAGGATGTCTGGAAATATACGACTTTGTCCGAAGTTAGAGCTATGATGCCAGTATTAAAAATAAAAAAACCAATAAGACGAGCGTGGGAATACGCTCTATCAGTATGGCAGTAAATTATCAACTTCAAGATATATTTTTAGATAAATTCTTTTCAGATTCACTGTCAACTGACTTTTATCTAACTGGTGGGACAGCTTTGGCCAGATTTTACTTCAATCACCGCGAAAGTTTGGATCTTGATTTATTTACAAACAATCAAAAAATTGATTTTAGTCAAATAAGTTTTCTTGCCAATAAGATTGGGCTAGAAATGGGTTTAAAAGTAATTCAACAAGTGACTACTGGAACTTTCGTGCAATTTATATTTGAAGATTCGAACAAGAATATGCTAAAAGTTGACTTGGTCAAAGATATTCCGGTGCATTTTGGAGAATTTAAGCAAGAAGGAAAAATAAGACTCGATTCTCTCGAAAATATGGGCTCAAATAAAATTACGGCCATTTTTGGCAGGACGGATCATAAAGATTTTATTGATTTGTATTATATTCTAAATGAAACTGATTTTACTTTTGATCATCTGGTATCTTTGGCCAAACAAAAAGATTTAGGCTTAACCGATTTTTATCTGGCCAATTCAATTAACCAAATAGAGCAAGCATCACAGATGCCAGTGCTCCTTAAGCCCTTAGATCTAAAAAAATATAGCGAATTTTACCAAGAACTTTCCCGAAAATTATTTTTGAAAATCAAGCCTGAAGATAAGTGAATGTTCTGGTAAAATATAAATTATGCAAAAAGCTTGGGAGGTCATAAAGCAACTCTGGACGGCAAAAGATATCCGTAATAAATTATTGTTAACAGCAGCCATGCTTCTGGTTTATCGGATGCTGGCTCACATACCTGTCGCTGGAATTGACCGTATAGCCTTGGGTAAGTTGTTTTCCGGCAGTCAGCTCTTGGGATTATTGGATATATTTTCAGGTGGAACCCTTGCCAATTTCTCTCTTATCGCTCTGGGTCTTGGGCCTTACATTAATGCTTCGATTATTGTCCAGCTTCTGACCGTCATCTTCCCCACGCTCGAGGAATTGTCCAAGGAGGGCGAATATGGGCGGGAAATGATCAATCAATATACCAGACTTCTGACTATTCCCATTGCTATCTTGCAGGGATTTGGCATGTATTTACTCCTAAAAGGTGAAGGTGTGATCGGAAACTTAAATCCGGTATTGCTGTTGGCTTTTATAGTGACCATGACCGCTGGCACAATGCTGGCTGTCTGGATAGGTGAGTTGATCACCGAATATGGAGTGGGCAATGGAATTTCACTTTTGATCTTTGCCGGAATCGTGGGCCGGTTACCGGTCACTCTGGGTCAGACATTTGTGACCTTTGAGACTCTAAATC
>JACRNA010000014.1 GCA_016219445.1 Candidatus Amesbacteria bacterium | reverse complement strand
TGTTGGTCACAACGGCATTGATTACGGATTACCGGAAGGCATTGAGGTTTTATCTTGTGATACTGGCCGTGTTATTCAGTCAGGAGACAATGGTGATTATGGCAACTCGGTAACACTTCAACATGCTTGGGGAACCAGTATTTATGGTCATCTCAAAGAAACCAAAGTTTCAGTTGACCAGGAAGTTAAAGCGGGAGACTTAGTGGGGATTCCCGGTCAGACTGGTTATGTGACCGGTCCGCATTTACACTTCGGTATCAAACCAAGTGACGCTGATCTCAACAAAGGTTATTTGGGTTTTGTTGATCCCTCCCCATATTTATCCCAAGTTCCCCAATCTCCCATATCTCCCGAATCACCCCCATCACCCCCATCACCCCTACCTCCCGAACCCCAAATTATCGAGAAAATCGTGGAGGTGGAGAAAGAGGTCATCCGTGAGGTACCGGTTGAAAAAGAAGTCATCAAAGAAGTGATTAAAGACATTTCCGAGGAGAAATTCCGGGCCAAGATTGTGGAAAACCAAAATTTAGGTAATCTGGCTAAAAAGGCCAAACACGACGGGAATTTGAACCGTATCATGCAGACAGCCCAGGAAAAGAAAACTATTTCCAATTCAGAAGTCAGGGAACTTCTGCATGTCTCCCAGAGTACCGCTACCAACTACTTAAATACTTTAGTAGACCGTGGTATGCTTAAAGCAGACAAAAAGGCCAAGGCCACTGTTTACATTTATTAGTGTCCTAACAGGTTAAAAGATTAATTTGTTAACATGAGCAAACCCAATTTAGACGCCGACAAAAAACTTTTGGTAAGGTCTCTGCGTTTGGCCAAAACTGCCCAGGCACTCTCAAAGCTTCTTGAGGATCTTCTGACCCAGGAAGAAGTTTTAGAACTGGCTCAAAGATTAAAAATAGCCAAGCTGATTTTATCGGGTAAAAATTACGATGAAATTTCCCAAAGCGTTGATGCCAGCACCACCACAATTTCTAGAATCGGACAAAATATCAAATACGGAACTAATGGCTTCAAGATTCTGGTTGGCAAAGGAGGTGGATCCTAGTGTATTTACCAATTTTACAATTTTTGTCAGGCGGTATGGGTGGCTTGGTTCGGGCTTTAGTGGGTATTTCCAAATCTCAGACATTCAATCCCGAGAGCTTTAAACTGCAATGGAAATATTTCGCTTTCTCAATCTTTATTTCTGTCATTGTCGGCCAGATGTCAGGGCTTATTTTCAATGGCGACTGGCGGGCCTCCCTGTTGGCCGGCTACGCAGGTAGTGATTTCCTGGAAAGTCTGTACAAACTCAAATTCGCCCAGTTTTTCAAATGACCTTCAAATCAAAAATGGTTTTGATTCCGTCAGCGCTGCTTATTTCGCTGTTGTCTTTTGTGGCCGGTACCAAGTACGAAACCCAAATTAAAAACGTTTTAATCAATTCAAATAAACAAAGCGCAGTACTTCAATTGCCTAAACAAGCCAAAGTCCAACGGATAATTGATGGTGACACTGTTGAATTGCAGAATGGAACTATTCTCAGATATGCCGGTATCACCGCCCCGGAAATCAGCGAGCCGTTTGCCGAGGAATCAACCAAAAAAAACAAAAGATTGGTTGAAGGAAAAACCATTACTCTTGAATACGATTCGTATACTTCGGACAAATTCAACCGGATCTTAGCCTACGCGATTATTGACGGTAAAAATGTTTCTCTGGAGCTGGTCAAAACAGGTTTGGCCAAAGTTGTCATTTACCAAAAACGCAAAACACTCATTTATCAGGACCAACTTCTCAAAGCTCAGTCCGAAGCTCAAAAGAAAAAGCTGGGTATTTGGGGACAGTAACAAGAGAAAAAAGTAGTAAAATAATACCATAAGAAGTTACTATCGGATAATGCTTGGTCGCAAAAAGTATATATGCAGATGAATTGATATGGACGAAAAACAATTTACAAAACTGATTTCTGATGTTGAGGTACAATCTTCTGGGATTAAATTTGATTTTCAGATCGCAGAAGCATTTAGTAAGCTACTAGACGAAAATAAGAGCAACCTTACTACTGAACAGGAACAACAACTCAAGTGGGAGTTTTTACTCTTTCGTCTTACAACTAAAAACAGCTTTGCCAGTGATGGGTTGCGTACGGAACGGTTCGTTCCAATGGCAACCTTCAACGATGGAAGCATTTTCCCTGACCCAAACACATTTCCTGATAAAACACTAGAATATTTTGAGTCGAGAGCCAAGACTAGTACAAATCCAATTCTTAAAGCCCGTTATTTGGATATTCTTTGGGAGAAATCAAAATCAAAAAAGAAGCATCTCTTTGCTGTTGAGGCAGTCGAACAATACATTCTTAATGTTGATGCATACGAGAACGAAGATGCCATCATGGAAAAGCTTGACGGGCTACAGCGTGCGACAGAATTAGTTTTGATTCTTGAGAAAAATCTTCTCAAAAAACCGTTGACAGATAAAGTGGTTCAAAAGCTAAATGAACATATAGACAAAACCACGAAAGGTAATAACTATCGTTGGTTGATTGAGATGTTTGAGTTAGTACTGACTTTGCCTGATTTCTATTCTAAGGATCAGGTTAAAGACTTCTCAGACTCATGCACCAAAGCAGCGACACATTATCATTCTGACCAAAATTTTCATCTTCAACGGAGTTTCTTGCAACTTAAGGCAGGATTGACGAAGCTTCAACCTTCTACTCCTGATGCAAAAAAAGTTCTCGACGATGAAGTTGGGCAATCTTATGTTGACGAGGCAGAAGCAAAATCTAGTAGCGGATTAGTAAAAGTACATTTTCTTCAAGAGGCAATCGATCATTACTCAAAAATGGGCAATAAACAAAAAGTGAACGAATTGATTGCCGAGGTAAAAACTGCCACCAAACAAGCAATAGAAAATAACGAGCTTAAGCAGTTTTCCTCAACTATCACAATCGGTCCAAAAGATATTGAACGGATGAAAGCAAGTCTTGGCACTGGCGTAGAAGTGCCAGAAAAGATAGGGACACTTCCTACCTTTTTCCCCAACTGGGATCATGCGGTCAAGATGACAAAGGAACATAGTAAAAAATTTGTCTTTATGCACTTGGCTAAAAAGGTCAGTTATGGACAAAAATATCCAATAAGTGCACCTCAAACACCAGGACAAGAGTTTGAAGATCATGTCATGGACAATTTTAGAATTGAGACAGAGCTGGCGTTAAGGTGGATAACGGGTTTCCTGTCAGAGTTGATTAAAGAAAAAAAGGTATCTTTGGGAGATTTTCAGAAGTTTTTTGCCAAGCTTCAGATTGTCGATAAGGATACACACGAAACCGTGCTGGAAGGTCTTGACTCCTACTTCAAAGGAGATCACTTCCACGCAACTTATGTGTTAACCCTTCAACTGGAAGACTTCTTAAGATATTTACTTGCTGTCTTTGGTGGTCAGACGACTATTCCAGAAGCAGGAGCTTTCAGAGAGAAAACACTTGGATCAGTTTTGGTGGAGTTAAAGCCATATGTTTCGGAACTGGTTTACCACTACATCTCTTGGGTGATGGAAGATTATCGGGGATTTAATTTGCGCAATAACATAGCCCACGGTTTCTTTAAGAAAAGACATGCTAGTGCAATTTACTCCACAGCTGTGCTACATATTTTCTGTTTGTTGATCGCCAACACAAAAATCTCAGTTAAGGAGACTAAATAATATGGAGGATAAAACGAAAAGATTAAAAAGATTTCAAAACGGACCTCCTATCGAGATCATGGAGACTCTCCTTAATTCTCTTGCCAATTATTTCAATCGAGAAATTGACCAAGCAGCAGACTCGAAGTTGTGGACATTGGTTATTTTGGGTGTCCATGCGGTTGCTTTAACCATCATGGAGGGTATTTTTGATAAAAAGGGGTTGACTGGTTTTACCTTTTTTCTGAAAAGTTTTATTGATAGCACAGATGATGGATGTGACTTTTCTACAATAGCAGCTGATATACATCAGCACAGGAATGTAATTGCTCACCAATGGCTTTCGGTGTCAGGCTATCACCTGGGATATGATTTTGAGATGATGAAGGGCTGGGATAAACGAGGCGATACTATTTTTTTCAACCCCATAAAATATTGTGAGCTTTACAAAAAAGCATTTTCTGCGGGTAGTAAAATGTGGCAGTACGCAAAGTTACTTTCAGAAAATGACGCCGAAGATTCAAAGAAGCGATTAATAGAAAGATATGAAAAATTCAAATAAAATAATCAAGTCAATGGAAAATGATTTGCCGTATCTGGAGAAACTTCTTCAAAGTCTAATAGAGTGTTATCCATGTTATTTGTCTGATGGCAGTGGAATAAAAAAAGCCCAGGCAATAGTTCAAAGAGAGCTTGAGTCTTATGGTTTTAACGTGACCGAAGCCAATATTTCTGAGACAGAAATAAGGAATAATCCTCTGTATGTAAAAGTGGAGGAGTGGGGGTCTTCGTTCGAAAAATATTCACCCATTACTAATCCATCTTTAATTGGTTCTCTTGTGGTAAATAAGAATTTTCCAATTCTAGCATTAAATGGCCATATTGATGTTGAACCAGTTTTTGAACCATCATTGTGGAAATATCCTGATCTTTGTAAAACTGGTAAGTTATTAGATCGCTCTTTTTATGGAAGAGGTTCTACTGACATGCTCGGTGGAGTCGCAGGAATGCTTTTTTGTTTAAAACATGTACTCAGAAGTTCAGTTAAACCAAGGACTAATTTAGTATTTCATAGTGTTTCAGATGAAGAAATAGGTGGAAATGGAACTCTCAAGTGTTTAATTAAGGGGCCAAAACCAGATTGGGCTGTAATAGCAGAACCAACCGGTTTGTCCATATGTGGTTCCAGCCTTGGTTTTCATCACTTCTCAATAGAATGTATTGGTACTTCTGTTCATATGTCACAGTCTCAGCCTGATCAAAATGCAATAGATGTTGCTCTTGAGGCACACAAAAGAATCATAAGTCTGAGACAGTTTTTTTCTAGATCTATTTCTTCGATATTGGGATTTGAAAACTTGAAAATAAATCCGATTGTTTGTGGAAGAATTGTGGGAGGATTGGATCCAGCTGTTCCAGCCGAGTCTTGCGTTTTAGAAGGAGTGGTGTTTTCATCTCCGGCTCAAACATTAGGCGATGTTAGGAAAATATTTGAACAGGTTCTATATGATTCACCAAAGATAAATATTTCGTTAACAATGACTGGTATGAGTTTTCCAGGAGCAATCTCAGGCGATAAGTTAATTACAGAAACTTTGATAGAAGCTGGAAAATCACTTAATTGCAATCTTATCAGTGAGGGCTTTCCTTCTCCTTGTGACATGAGACTTTATACTTCGTATGGAGTACCCACGTCAATTTTTGGCCCAGGTTATCTGTCAAATGCGCATTCCGCCAATGAAAGTTTAGACAGGTGTGAATTAATCAAATTTTGTAAAGTTTTTATAATTTTCTTGACTAAGTTTTGGGATAAGGTCTCCTAAATTTCCCCTCGAAGTTGTTTATATATCTCTGATAGATCGTCTCCCGATAAAAGCCAGATTGTTTTACTGGCAAGAAATAGTTTAGCAGCTTGTAGCATATTTAATGAGTCATTAAAGACATTTATTATAGCATCAGCGTCGTCATCAGCGGCTATTCGATTAATAGAAATTTTATGACATCCTTGGCAATCGTGAATTATCATTAATTCTCCTTGTTTTTCGTGACCGTAACGATCTTGTCCTTCTGCTTTAAATGTTAATCCAATAGGTCTCATTCCACTTTTACAGTCCGATGTCCTGTCCCCCGGAGTTCTGTTGTCCAAGTGTTTTGACCATAAACACGACGGACAATGGTTTCGATTGTTGGTTCCCATGAGCTCATTTATTGGTACCCATGTTTTACAATGAGAACATCCGAACCCTCCTATCTTTTCTTCATTTCTTCTTAAGAGGTCTTTTCTTTTCATATTTTCTTTTGATGCCATAGTTTTCATTTTTTATTAAACAATCACATTTTAACCCAAATTATCTGATTTGTGTATAATATGACCATGAATTCTTTTCGCGAAATAGCTTTTTCAAAGCCACATATACCTGGAACAACATTAGGAGAAATAGATAAGGTTCTTAATTCAAGATGGATTACAACTGGACCCAAATCAAAAGAATTTGAGCAGGGGTTTTGCAGATTGATAAATGCAAAAAATGGAGTAGCTGTATGTTCTTGTACCGCGGCACTGCACTTAGCTTATTCAGTATCAAACTTTAAACCTGGAGATGAAGTAATTGTGCCTAGTTTCACTTTCTGTTCAACCATTAATATGCTTGTACATTTGGGAGTAAAGCCAGTATTTTGTGATATTTTAGAAGAGTCTTTTTGTCTGGATCCTGTTGATATTGAATCAAGGATTACTCCACGAACAAAGGCGATTGTGGTAGTTCATTTTGCCGGAAAACCTGCTCCAATGAAAGAAATAACCAGAATTGCTAAAGTAAACAAGTTAGTTATTATTGAGGACGCAGCTCATGCCTTTTTGACTAAATATAAAGGGAGATATATTGGTGATAGCGATAATATCTGTTGCTTTAGTTTTTATGCCACTAAAAATTTAACTACAGCAGAAGGTGGTATGATTACTTACAAAAAGAAGCCTCTTATTGATAAAATCAGGATGTTGTCAATGCATGGAATATCGAAACATGCCTGGAATAGATATAGTAAGAGTGGGACTTGGAAATACAAAGTATTGATGCCTGGGTATAAATACAATATTACAGATATTCAATCTGTGATAGGTTTGGAACAACTGAAAGTAGCATTAGAATCCAGAAGAAAAAGATTATTATTGGTTAATAGATATTTAGAAAAACTTTCGTCAAATAAAAACTTGATACTTCCTACAAATCCGAGCGACAAAGGAAGTGAACACTCGTGGCACCTGTTTACCATAAGACTTAAGAGAACTGCAAAGATTGATAGAGATTCACTTATCGAAGAGATGAAAAAACAAGGAATATCTACAAGTGTTCATTTTATTCCCAACCATCAACAAAAGTTCTATCGAAAAACGTATTCCAAAGAGTTAAGGCTTCCAGTTACTGAAAAAGTGTATAAATCAATTCTTTCGTTACCCTTGTATGAAGATTTATCAATTTCGGATGTAGACTATGTTGCCTCAATAGTTAATGGTTTAGTATAATTATGAAATGAAAGACGAATTAGATTCTAAGATTGTGATAACCGGAGGATCAGGCTTTATTGGTTCATACATGGTTAAGTGTTTAAAGAGACACGGCTATACTAATATTACTATCGTAGATATTGTTCCACCAAGGTCTGATGGTGACATATTTGTTAAGGCAGACTTTGACGATAATAGAATTATGGGGGGAGTATTGAATGGTGCGAGGTATGTTTTTCATTTTGCCGCTATGGTAGGAGTAGATAAATGTCGATTACATCCCGAAGATGTTTACGGTATTAACGACATAAATACTAAGAAATTTATTGATCATTGTGCCAGTAAAGGAGTAAAAAGGTTTATTTTTAGTTCATCATCTGAAATCTATGGAAATTCAAAGGATATTCCTTACCGCGAAGACGGAAATTCTGAACCATTTTCAGATTATGCAAAATGCAAGATTGAGATCGAGAAGTATTTGAAGAATGTTCAGAGCACTTGTAAGATGACTGTGGGAATAGTCAGATTTTTTAATATTTATGGCTGTGGTCAAAAGAAAGATTTTGTTGCGTCTATTTTTGTAGATAAGGCACTTAAGAATTTACCCTTAACTATTCTAGGAGACGGTTTACAAACAAGGTGCTTTACGTTTGTTGATGATGCCGTTGAAGGAGTTTATGGGGTTTTTAAATATTCCGGATCTTCTTACGAAATCTTCAATATAGGAAACTCTGCTGAATATTCAATTAATCAACTTGCTGAAATGGTTTTAAAGATTGTGCCTCAATCAAAATCAGAAATCGTACACCAGAACTATGGTAATGAAATTCGAAATGGTAATCTTGAGATTTTTCGCAGAGTTCCTGCAGTAGAAAAAGCATACGCGATGTTGGCTTTTAAAGCCACTACTACTTTAGAGCAGGGGCTTAGGAGTATGGTGGATTACTTAACATTAAATGAAAAACCTCAGTAAAAATGATTTACTCTATCCCCCTCCGAGTTTCGGAAATATATTTTTGATTTATCCGTGGGCTGGAATGGTAAAAGATAAATTCACGCTTATATTGAATACAATCTCCAATATATTTATCGGCAAGTATATTTTTAGCGAAACCGAAATAAGGAAAAAATTAACAAGCTATTTTCCTTCTGATAAAACTATTTTTGTTGATTCAGGCCGATCCGCAATTTTACTTGCTATTCAAGGATTAGGCATATCCAATGGAGATGAAGTCATTATTTCGAGCTTTAATTGTCCTGCCGTAATAGATCCAATCATTACTTCTGGGGCAACACCGATTTTAATAGATTGCAACACTATTTGCGGCATCAACACAACTCTGTTTAAAAAAGCAATTAATCGCCAGACTAAAGCTGTAATTCTTACAAACATTTATGGACTTCTTGACGAAAGAGATGAAATAAGAAAAATCATTGGTTCGCATAAGATCGCAATAATTAACGATCTTTCTCAATCTCTGATTGTACCAGGATTGAATCCATTTTTTTTTAGACACGATGAGGTTTACATATTTAGCTTTGGACCAGAAAAGCACATTTATTGTTTTGGAGGCGGAGCAATATTTAGCACAGATAGTCATTTAATAACTGAGATTAAGGACATTGTGCCATCTGATATTGTAAGTGACAGTGATCTATTCGAAATTATGTTAAATAGAATTAAATATTACTTAACCTTACTAATACATGCGAGGCTAAGGTTTCTAGCCAATATTTTAGAAAAAATTAGTTTAATATTTAGATTCACAACAGGCAAATCAATATCGGATCCGGGATTTTCAGAAAGAGTTGTCATCAGGCGCATGAACCCTATTCAAATGGCTATTTTACTGCGTAAATTGAGATTATTTGAAAAACATAGTTTCGTAAGCGTAAGTAATTATGAAAAGTTGAAAACAAGAATCGCATCAATTAAAAACATTGAACTGTTAAAAGGCACAACTATAAATCCATTATATTTTACTATTATTGTTAACAGTTCTAGATACAAGCTTTCCAAATATTTATCGCTTTTATCAATTCCAACCGTGTGGAACTACATCCCTTTACACATATTGCCAAGATACAAAAAATACTCTATAGGTAATTTTATTAATTCCAACTCGCTATGGAAAAATGTTCTTTCCGTCCCATTTAGATTTCCGATAAATACTAAACAGCTCAATATTATCGTTAATAGTTTAAATAATTTTTCATAGTAATGAATATTGTACAAACAGATATCGAAGAATGGAGTGAAAAATTTAACAGCTGTCATACATCAAATTATTTTTATTCTCCAAACTGGTTAGAAATACAATCTCGGATATTTAATCTAAACAATATATTTTTCAAAATAAAGGATAATAAAAGCGTACTCTATATATCTTTTCAAGAGAAAAGTCGCCACTTGTATTCAGGTTTCATCGCATATGGTGGCTTTATGGTTGCAGATGGGTTAAAAATTGATATAAACATCCTGTCTCAAACTTTAGATTGCTTAGAATCCGAACACGGCTTCACAATTTCAAGATTAAAGTCATTTCCCTTGATTGGTTTTGAAGGAAATATGGGATTATTCAAAAGTTCCGAAACTGCATTATTAAGAATTAATGATAATTCAATTGAACAAGATAGACATATGGATAAAAAAACCAGAAATTTAATAAAAATGGCTATATCAAATAAGGTACATGTCAAACCAATAAACATTAACGAGGTAAATACTTTCTATGCCTTTTACAAGGAAACGATGCTTCGTGTTGGAAGTAAATACTTTACTCCAATTTCATTATTTGAGTATTTTTGTCAAAATGATGAATCCAATTTTCTTGGAGCTTATTTAGATGATGAGTTGATTGCAGGAAGCGTCTTTATGAATTGTCGAGATGTAATGTTTTATTGGAGTAATTCTTCTTCATCAAAAGGAAGATCATTAGACGCTAACTATTTAATTATAAAACACGCAATTGATTTGGCCAGAGGACAAAAAAGATTATTTATTGATATGGGTTCTTCTCATTCTCCCAATATCCAAATTCCAAAACTTAAGTGGGGCGCAGAGTTAACAAAGTTTATTACGCTAGAACAATAATTATGCCTTTTTGATATTGTTAATCCAATCAATTGTTTTGCGGATATTTACTCGATTTTTATAATCATCTTCTCTTATTTCTAAAGTCATCGTAATTGGTTTTTCCCACTTATCTATTTCTTTAATTGAATTTGCAAGATATATGGGGGCGATTGTTCCTTCCGAAGGAATAATTCCTTCCTCACAATTACTATTTGAAAATGGATACGTGGTTCCTTTGAACGAACTAAAATGGGTATGAAGTATTTTTTCGCGGATTGTTGCAAATTCATTAAATTCAAGTTTTTGTGTTATTACAGCCGTTGAGAAGTTACTAAGATTATCAAGTATAAAATACGTGTATGCCCAATGGCCAATATCCCAGGTTATCCCAATGTTTTCAAAATTAAAATTCTCAAAATCTGATGGCAGGACAAAAACCGAATCATAGTCATTTCCTTTATCACCAATAATCGGCATATTTTCTACACCAATTTTTACGTTACTTCCCATGATATTATCGTTTATATTTTGAAAAAACTTTAAATATTTATCTCTTGTTTCATTAATTTTAGATACTTTAAACTCGTCTATGCTTTGAAAATAATTTGAGTGAAGAACAATTGTTTGAATATTAAACTTGTGCGCAATTTCAACAAATCGACTGAGCCAATCTTTGGCATAGGGATCTGATATATAGTTAGCATTATTCATAGGGTAATGAAGACTATGTATTATTTCCCCATATTGATGCTTAACTATATTTAAATTTTCATTAATTATTTTCCAAACGGCTTCATCCTTTAAATCGTTACCATCAAAAATATTTCCCTCCAAGTGTATACCTGTTTTTACCAGATCCTTTGGTATTTGGTCGATATTTGTTAATAAGAACGGAGCTTGGATGATAATCATTGTTTAATTATAATATATTTAGCGGCGAAAATTTCTCCGGTGGGAAGCGAACACCGCGAAGCGGCCACGAGCAACTCGGGGATGGGAGC
>JACRNA010000016.1 GCA_016219445.1 Candidatus Amesbacteria bacterium | reverse complement strand
GTTTCTGCAATTACTCTCTCTGCCACACAAATCCAGCAAATGTATGTAGCTGGTAAAGAGGCTCTAAACAATAAATACCGTGTCAAGTTGGCCTCGGATACGGTCAATCAGCTGGCAGGGACAACTAATATCGTCAAGGGGGTGGCCGCAGCCAATGAATATATATTTACAGGGACTAATGGAGCCTCAGCAGACGATGGAATATTATCGAGAACTCTGTTGCGCGGTGATGTCACAGACAAAACATACGATGAATCGACAACGGACCCAGTGATTGTCGATAATGATATAAATTCGGTGGCAGTGTCGAGCGATGGTGCATATATAGTGGTTGGCACCGATGACCAAGGAATCACTATTATTCACAATGGATCGGCGGCAAATAGACTTCGAAGTGGAGCAAAAGTTCAGGGACCAAGTAAGAGGCCAAGTAATTAGAAAAGACCATTCGGTATTTGAGACTGCGCTTCTCGGATCCCACTTCGCTGATGCTCGCGGGGTCCGCCTGCGATGCTCGCTTTCAAACACCTGCATGGTCAGGGGGAGAAAAATAGGGCGGTCCGATGTACATCGGATCGCCCCGACCCACACATCAACCGAACCGGAATGAGCAAAATGGCGCGCGCAGATACTCGAGGCAACGACCTCGACATGCGAGCACGACAGATGCGAATGATGGTGAGGTTCTAAAAACAAAAACTACTTTTTTGTTATCGATTTTTTGTACAAATCAAGATTTTCCAGAGCCACGCCGGTACCACGGGCAACGCAAAGAAGTGGTTCTTCGGCTACATGACAAGGTACTCCGGTCAGACCGGTCATGAGTTTGTCAAAATTGCGAAGAGTACTGGTTCCCCCACTCATGACTATCCCCTTGTCTATAATATCGGATGATAATTCTGGCGGGGTTTCTTCCAAGACACCTTTTGCAGCTCCCACAATCTGCATCAGAACCGGTCTGATGGCTTCAGTAACTTCGGTCGAAGAAATTACCATTGCCCGTGGGAGACCGGTTACATTGTCCCGGCCTTTGACTTCCATCGTTTCTTCTTTTGGAAGTATTGTTGCCGAGCCAATTTTTAGTTTGACATCTTCGGCACTGGTGTCACCGATTAATAAATTATGTTTTTTACGCATAAAATTGGCAATAGCTTCGTCCACCTTGTTACCTGCTACACGAACTGATTTGTGAATCACGACTCCACCTAGGGAAATTACTGCAGCTTCGGCAGACCCTCCACCTATATCAATAATCATATTGCCCGAGGCTGCCGCAATTGGTAATTTGGCTCCAATGGCAGCGGCCAACGGTTCTTCTATAAGATATGCTATTTTGGCCCCCGCGCTGAGGGCTGCGTCCAAGACAGCTCGTTGTTCCACTTGGGTTGCCCCCGATGGCACACAGATCATGACTTCTGGCTTGAATAAAAAGACCCGGCCACAGACTTTTTGGATAAAATAGCGAAGCATGGCCTCGGTCACTACATAATCGGCAATCACGCCGTCGCGCATGGGACGGCTCGCGGTAATATTTCCAGGAGTTCTTCCTAGCATTTCTTTGGCTTCGTTGCCTACAGCCACCACCCGGCCATCATCCACGGTCATCGCGACCACAGTTGGTTCATTGAGTACAATGCCCGTTCCGGCCAGCCAGACCAGTGAGTTGGCAGTACCAAGATCTATTCCAATACGCTTATTAAACATAATTTACAATTTACAGTTTTCAGTTTACATTGAATTTTCAAAGATCATTGATCAATGTAAATTTATTGAAAATTGTAAATTAAAAATTGAAAATTCGGTATAATGAACATATGCTTACACGCATTCTACTATTTTTATTATCCTTGATACTAGTACCAACCGTGACAGTGGCAGTAATATTATTTGCCCGGGGCTACCGGTTTAGCCTCAAGCAACAAACTTTTCAGGCTACAGGCCTCCTGTCTGCTACGTCACTACCAACTGGCGCTTCAATCTATGTCAATGGAGAACTGAAATCGGCGACCGACACTACTCTCAATTTGGTACCCGGTATTTATCAAATCAAGATCAAAAAGGAGGGTTTCAGTCTTTGGGAAAAACAGCTCAAGATCGAGCCGGAAGTGGTTACCCGAGCGAGTCCACTATTATTTCCTTCTGTGCCATCGCTTAAAGCTGTCACTTTCTCTGGAGCTAGTATTCCCTCAGTATCAGACGATGGTTCAAAAGTTGCATATCTGTTTGAAAATCAGCTTTTTACGCTAGATTTGAGCGAGTCTCCATTGGGATTGTTGAATAGAGAATCACGTCTAATTTCTAATTTCAAATTTCTAATTTCTAAATTGGTATGGTCTCCAGATAATAAATATATTCTTGGTCTTTCTACCCCCTCCGCATATCTGGTTGATATATCAAAGTCCGAGACTCAGCCTGTCTTTGATCTAAAAAAATTAACTAACGAATGGAATGTGTCTAAAGACATCAAAGCTAACCGAAATATAGAATTATTACCCGTAATACTAAAAAATATCTTGGCTTCGACTGCTGCTGATTTGACCTGGTCCCCTCGGGAAAACAAACTCATGTACACAGCTACTGCTTCAGCGATAATTCCTGAAAACCTGATACCTAAATTGCCCGGATCAAATACTCAACCCGAATCTCGAGAATTAATCGCCGGAAATGCTTTCGTCTATGACCTAGAGGAAGACAAAAACTTTATAGTTCCAAGCGGATTATCTTGGTTCTCAGATTCAAATCATCTTATTAAAGTAGAAAATGCTAAAGTAACTGTAGTTGAATATGATGGACAAAATCCAACAGTGGTATATACCGGACCCATGGAAAATAATTTTGCAGTTCCCTATCCATCCTCCAAACAAATGCTAATTCTTTCCAATCTGACTGGAAACCCCGCGACTAACCCAAATCTGTATGCGGTCAGCCTCAGATAGACTAATTTTTAATTTAGAATTTCTAAGTGTCGGGGTGGAGAGAATTGAACTCTCTGTTTCTAGGTCCCGAACCCAGCGTGTTACCGATACACTACACCCCGTAATGTGCTCCCAGAAGGAATTGAACCCTCATCTTACTCTTAGGACGAGTCTGCTCTATCCGTTGAGCTATGGGAGCTTGTGGTAATTATACGTCATATATGTCATATTGGACTTATATGACCTATTTGGAAAACCCAGAGGCAGCTGCAAATTGTCTACTTTGCATCATAAACCAAACAAACTATTTGTTGGATCGTCAGATCCAGACCGTAGAAAAAGAGTTTTTAGAACACGGCGGTTTAAGTGAACGACTATACAAAGCCAGGCAATCTGTTAAGCCAAATCCCCACCCACCAAAACAAAACTGGTCAGAAGTTTGAAGAAATTCTGTAATTGCACTCTAAAATCAGTTTTTACTATAGGTTCTGACACAATTTTTGATTTATAATTTTTAATTTTTAATTTCTTTGAAGAGTCCATACTATATTTAAACCACGCCTAAAAAGACTTGTCAATAGGCAATTGAGTAATTTTCCCCATACAATCTAGCTATCTATTACTATAGGCTATCTTGAGAATCTAGATCTTCTTTGGAGTAGATTAAACTGTCCATTCCACTGTGATAGACAAATATTTCATCTGCTGAAAAAATCATTTTTCTTTCTTTCTCTGCTGATTCAATAGAATCTGATGCATGAATCAGATTTTGTGATCCACTCATACCAAAATCTCCCCTGATTGATCCGGCTTCTGCTGCGCGGGCTTTAGTTATCCCTACTATCTTACGTACAGCATTTATACATTCCACGCCTTCCCAAACCATAGCTACAATTGGAGTCCAAGTCATAAATTTCTTGATATCCGCAAAAAAACTCTTGTCTTTATGGTGTGAATACCATTCGTTTACAATCTCATCTGTGAAGTTCACCATTTTCAAACCTACTAGTTTTAGTCCCTTAATCTCAAATCTGTTAATAATAGCGCCAACCAAACCTCTTTGTAATCCATCAGGCTTGATCAAGACCACTGTCTGCTGAATAAAATTCATATCTTGAGAATTCTATCATGCAAATCACCTTTTTTGGTAGGTCCAACTAGACTTAAATATAAATTCTCAGTTTTGAAAAGATCACGGGCCACATTTTGGACATCTTCGGCTGTCACTGCCATGACTTTTTCGATAGCCTGCGCGTGAGTGAGAATTTCTTGTGGCCTAAATAATGCTTGCTGGGCATACCATTCCATCTGGGAGAGCGGACTTTCTAGAGAAAATAGTGTGGGAACCCGGACTTTTTCCTTGGCATCTGCGAGTTCAGAGTATTCGAGTGGTACATCTCTAAGTAACTTAAGTTCCTTAAGTATGACTTGAATAAGTTCACTTAAGTTGTTTTTGCTAACACCAGCCATGACAAGCCAGGATCCATGATCTGAGTCCAAATCAGCTCCTGCATGAATGTTGTAGACTAGGTTACGATCTATCCGGGTAGCTTTGAATAAACGCCCTGACAAGCCAAAATTTAGGACTCTAAACAAGACAGATAAAGCAAATCGGCGCTTGTCAGTCATGCCAAAGGCTTCTCCACCCAGCACCAGCTGGATTTGTTCGTCACTTGGGCGCTCCGTCATAAATATTTGTGGTCCAGGTATGGTTTTTGGAAAAGCCAAAGTAATCGTAGGTGACTTAGGTAACTTAGAAAATATTTGTGATATCTTAAGCTTAACAAAATTATTATCAAACTTTCCGCTGACACAAATCACAATATTGGCACTCGTATAGTATTTCTGATGATAGACATCAAACTGATCTCTGGATAGGGATTTTATGCTATTCTCAGTTCCCAGAGTCTTTAGTTTTAAACCTAGATTTTGAAAGCGGTCGTGATAAAAGCTCTCCACGACCAACTCTTCCGATTGATCATTCCGGCGTTTTATTTCTTCTATTATTGTCTTTTTTTCATTCTCCAAGGCTTTTGAATCCAGAAGCGGATATAGGACAATATCAGATAAAACGGATAGACCAAGGTCTAGCTTATCGCTTGGTAATTTGGCCTCATACATAGTGTATTCTTGAGATGTTCCTGCATTTTTAAATCCACCGGTTGACTCCAATACCATTAGAGATTCGGGGGTAGGATAATTTTTACTTCCTTTAAAAACTATGTGTTCCAGAAAATGCGCAATTCCATTGTTTTTTAAAGTTTCGTCACGCGTTCCAGCTCTAACATAAACGCCTATTGCCACACTTTGTACTCCGGAAATTGGTACAAGCATTACCCTGACACCATTATCAAGATAATAAAAATTACTGGTCATGTTCCAATATAGACATTAATTTTATCTTTCAGTACTTGTATCACGCCTGACTCCAAATTGAATTCGGTTCTCTTACCACCAGGCTCTGTAATCTCTATTTTTTTGCGTATCAAGGATATAAAATTACTATGTCCAGCCAAAATATCAAAAGATCCTACACTATTGACCGAGGAAATATACTGAGCCAATCCATTAAATTTTATTCCCTCACTATCTCTTACTAATACTTTTAACATAGATGCTAGATATATTAGATCTTAGAAGATTTTAAATAAGAAATAAGTTCATTTATCATCTTTCCAATTTCATTAGCCATTAACATTGCTTTTTGATATTCAGCATCTGTAATATATCCGAGATCTCTTGCTAATAAAAGTTGTATAAACTCTTTTTTGGATTGTCTTTCATTTCCCTCAACAACATTTGTCGGAATTGATGACGTCGATCTTTTTAACTGATCACATAATGAATATTTTTCTTCGTGGGGAAACTTTTTAGTTAATTTATATACGAATAAAGTATATTCGTGTGCTTTCTTCCAAACTTCTAAATTTGTATATCTATCATTCATAAATTTATCTCTAACATCTAGGATCTAATTTCTCTCGCTGAGCCAATATAAAGAAACTTTTCCTCAGAAACTGAATCATAGTTTCCTTTCATAATATTGGCAACGTCGGTCACAGTATCAGACGCGGGTACAAATACCCCCGCCCGGCCAGTCTGGGTAGCGGCTACAAAAAATGGCTGAGTCATAAAATTCTTTATTTTTCGAGCTCGTTTGTAAAGCAATTGATTTTCTGCGGAAAGCTCCGATTCGCCTACCAAAGACACTATTCGTTCTAATCCTTCGGCAAATTTCATCATGGATTGAGATTTGATAGCTATCTCATAATGTTCACGACCCACTACCCCTGAAGTGAGAGCCGAAGATCCAGAAGTCAGCACATCGACTGCTGGCATTAAACCTTCCTGAAATACCAGACGAGAGAGAGTTACTACTGAATCTAAATAAGGATAGATAGATTGGACACCATGATCCAAGATATCATCAGAGGGTATATAAATAGCCTCTATGGCAGAAATTACTCCCGAATCGGTGGAAATTAATCTTTCATGAAAATTTGCCATTTCTGAGGCTAGGGTGGACTGATATCCATCCTCTGACGGAATCGTGTTCATGAGAGTCGCCATTTCATTTCCGGCTTGGGCAAAACGAAAGACATTGTCGATAAAGAACAAGACATTTTTATGCATAACATCACGGAAATATTCAGCCAAGGAAACACCGGCTAGAGCCGTGAGGAACCGAACGGCCGCATTTTCACCCATAGCACCAAATATCAAAGCCGTCGATCCCAATACTCCTCTTTGTTCTAGCTCCTCTACCAATTCTTGTCCCTCACGGGTACGTTCACCTACTCCCGAAAATACTGAGACATTGTTTTTCAATTTGTCACCTACTACATTATGAAGAATTTCTGAGAGCAACAAGGTTTTACCGACACCGGCCCCACCAAAAAGTCCCATTTTGCCCCCCTTGATTAGCGGAGAGTACAAATCAATTACTTTGATACCAGTTTCCCAAATCTCTTGCTTGGATTGAATACTAGCAAAACTAGGCGGTATGCCCAAGAGACCTCTAGAATCTTTTGTAATTATTTTCCCTTTACCATCGACCGGACTGCCAAAAATGTCAATAACTCTACCCAAGATACCTTCGCCCACCGGGATAGAGAGAGAAGAATTGGAGTTATCAAGATCTAACCCCCGATATATCAGATCTGAGCCAGACAATACTAGACAATAGTAAGCATTCTTTCTCGAAGAGGAATAAACCTGCATCCGAATCTTGGATTGCTTGTCGACTAGTAAGTCGTGAATAGCCGGTGGATTCTTTACAAATTCCACTTCTGCGATGGATCCAAAAATTCCTGTTACTATGCCCATAATATTAAAATTTTCAATTTATAATTTACAATTTTCAATAAATGATCAATTTTCATTTTTCATTTAAAGTACTAGTAATTTTCTGAAAAATCATGGTTAACTCTTGAGCTTCCTGCCACAATTCTCTTAATTCATCCTTTTTATCAGGAGCCGCTACTAACAACATCCGTAACCAGTGTTTTGTCTCTTGAGCTTCCTTCTTACAAATATATATCTTATTTCTGAAGTCTATTTTTGAAGAAGCTCCATTGGCTTCCATGTAATTCGCACCAATACTGGTGGCTGATCTTATTAATTGGTTAATTAATGGTCTGGTTATTGAGTCTTCGTTCAGTAAACGACAAAAGACAATTATCCTCTCACCAAATTTAGCAGTACGGTCTTCAAGGTTATATTTGTTTGAAAATTGTGTCATTGTAAACTCATTGTAAACTGAAAATTGAAAATTGAAAATTAATTATGCCCATAATGATATTCCTGAAATAGTATTTAACTGCTTGCGTGCCATGGCTTTGTGAGAAGCTTTTCTAGAAATAACACTAATATTCTTAAGACTATTATCCACGCTTTCAGCAGCTTGATCCAGGTGGAAAAGACGGCTTGCAAATTTTGCAAGTTGGCCTTCGTGAATTGATTGGGAAAAAAGTGTGGTAATAATTTCCCGCTCAAACATCTGTAAAACTTCAGTTATGTTTGGTTCAAATAAGTAAAAATTTTTCTCGACTGTGCCAGATGTCAAAACCACTTCATCACCAGATATACTTGTAACTGCAGGATCTTGACTAATAAGACTTCTGTATTTTCCATGAAAGACGTAAATACGCTCAAATTGTAACAAATAGCGCATAATAATACTTAGATTGTCTGTGTCCAGACCCTTGTCGGAAAAATCAAAATAATTGTACATCAACTCCGGATTGCGTTCGTAGATCATACGCACTCCGAGCTTACCAATTACCACCGCTTCTGTTTGCCGTTTTTGAACAAATTCCATAAATAGCTCATATGTTTTGTTTATAATATCTCCATATAATCCAGTATTTGCAGAGACAAAAACTGCTACCGATCGGTTATTGCGGTTTAGTGTCGATATGGTCATCATATTTACTCCATTGTGAAGATTGCTCTTAGCATCATTAAAAACCCCAGAGAGACCATCTAAGAAATCGCGCGATTTGAGCACTGAACCGCGGATAGCTTGCATTCGCAGCGCCGCCACCTCTTCATAAGTCTCAACCAGACCTTTTAATCCCAATAAATCTGATGTCGTTTCTTTTATTTGTTTCTTGGTCATATCTTGAAATTTTCACTTGCTAATTTAGTTGTCAACTGATCGAATGTCTGACAATTATTGACATACTCGGCTATTTGCTTTCGCAGGCGTTCGTCGCCTTCATATTTTTTTATACAATCAGCCATTTTTGAGCTATTAAAATTTCCAGATATCAATAGGGCAAACATTACAATAGCTAAATCTAGATGCACAATTTCATTTATTGGTTGATCAAAAAATTTATATATCTTTTCTCCTAAATCCAAAGCCGACCTGGAATTTTCTCCTAACTCTGTCCCAAACTTGATAAATCTGGAGGTTCGTTCATAGTCTGTCAGCATTTGCAAAAGTCTACGAGTGACATCTTTTTGGAGTGGACTTTGAGTCTGCCGGCCGACGCGAGTGACAGACAGGAATGGATCAATCGCCGGTCTACGCCCGGCAAAAAACAATCCCGAATCAAAATAAATATGTCCGTCGGTCATTGACATCAAATTGGTCTGAATATAGCCTGTCATATCTCCCATTTGAGTCTCAGCAAGAGGCAAACAAGTAATAGATCCCTTTTCAAAACTCCCAGCCCTTTCCAAAAGCTTGGAATGAATATGAAAAATATCTCCGGGATACGAGTCACGGCCGGGAAATTTGCGTGACAACAAAGCTAATTCCCGATAATACTTGGCGTGGGTGGTCATATCATCAATGACCAGGAGAACATCCCGACCCTGATCTCTGAAATATTCAGCCAAGGTAATTGCAGTATATGGAGTCAAAAATATTTCACCACTCGAATCGTTGGATCCTGAAGCAATCATAATAGTTGAATTTATCAAGTCGTTTTCTTTTAGAAAATTCCAAGTTTGTAATATCTCGGTTTTCCGCTTGCCTACTGCAGCGTAAATGCATATATTACCAGCTCTAACTTGGGTTTTGACGGCTCTCCATAAGAGCTGGGATTTACCAGTCTTGCGGTCACCCAAAATTAATTCGCGTTGCCCATGACCGATTGAAATTAATAAATCAACCAATATTACACCTGTTTCAAACCCCCTGGTAATTCTCTTTCGGCTTGCAATGCCACTCGGTCTGACATCAACTGGCCTCCATTCCATTTCTGTTTCTACCCAATTTTTCTTACCTTCCAGGGGTTCACCCAAAGAATCAATCAATCTACCGAGCAATTTTTCCCCGGCTAAAATTGAAAACGGGTACCCTACTCTCACGACTCTTGTGCCAACCCGAAGAGTAGATTTTGAGAATACCATTACTTCTGCGATGTTTGGATGAAGTGATATCACCTCGCCTCTTTGACCAGTTTCAAACAACACTTGTTCGCGAAGACACACTCCTGGCAAACCTGACACGCGTGCTACCGAGAGCATTAATTCCTCGACATAACCCATTTCAGAAGTTTTAGCTAAGCAATCTTTGAATGTCAGCATAGACTGTATCACTCTTCGAATAATTTTTGTATTTCCCGTTCCAGACAATTTGAGCTCCAGCGACGAGATTTGGATCGACATTAATATCGAGTACGACATTTTCTCCCACATTTTTCTTAACCCATGCAGAATACGTATTAATATTAATTCTAGTGGGTTCATAAGCCAGAGTCAGATTTAGATAGCGTAAATTTTCAATTTCTTCCTTCCAGCTTTCCAAAGACTTTCCAAGTTTCTCGAATTCCAAAATAGTTGACTCACGTACCATCCTCTTCTTTGACTGATACTTATTACTCATCAGTATATCAATCTCCTGCTTTAATAAATCAACTTGATCCTTAGTTAAATAGTCCATCTTGTTTTGCCTCCTCAAGGGCTTTGATCACCAGTTTTTGATGCTCGTCGACATTAATTGTTTTGCTTAATAATTTTTGGAGAACCCCAGCCAGCACTTTATTGATTTTCTGGTCACTTGCAGCAATTTGCTTGGCTTTATATTCCTCAATTTCTTTTCTGACTTCTTCATAACGTGTGGCTATTTTTTCGCCTACTGTTTTTTCAATGTTGATTGTTTCAGTTTCTAAGGCTTTTTTGAAATCATTTATCTCACGCTGCGCAACTAAATTTAATGCCGTGTCTATCTTAGTACTAATTTTCTCTTGGTGTGCCGAGGCTTGGATTCTAGCATTTTTTAATATTTTATTTGCTTCTTCACGAGCTTCATCTAATATCTGCAAGGTTTTCTTACGCACGGCTTCATTGGATTGACGAGTGACCTTCAAATTACCTTTTTGAGATCTATGCAACTTAATATATTCCCAAAACAAATACAACAAAGAGGCTGCTAGACCAATAATAATTGCTAATTCAGTTGTCATATTAATAATTTTCAATTTTTAATTTTCAGTTTACATTGAATTTTCAATGATCATTGACCAATATAAATTTATTGAAAATTCGAAAATTGAAAATTGTAAATTTTGTCGCATATCTATAATACCAGAATTAAATAAGCAAGTAACAAGCCACTCGCCATAATAACCCCTGTCAGGATGACATTTATTATCACGGTAAATTCAATTGTCCGGCCGGCCAAGGGATTTCTCCCGACTGCATCCACACCGGATTTGGCCACCCGGCCAAAAAAAGTAAAGCCCAAAACAAACGCCGCCAGAGTAATAATCATGGCCATGGCATACCGCAAGGCGGATAGCGGTGTCAGATAGAGACTTGAGAGTCCTTGGCGCAGAGCTTCCCACAAATTATCAGCCGTGCTAGATGCCAGCACGGCCGGACGCATACCCAAGGCCACCAATACATTTCCAGAGGGTCCATCAAAATCTTCCAGAACTGAGCCCAAGACATATCCGTTTCTGGAAGCTTTTTGACCCACTCCGGGTTTATTTGAAGTAGTCACATAATCGCCTTTCTTGATACTGCCTTCAAATCTGACGTATACTTTGCCTGCAGATATTACTGGCTTTCCACCGACAAGACTGGTGTTTTCCAATAATATTGAGGGCGCTTCAGTGTACACACCCATCACTGACGAATCATACTCTTTGTCACAAATTACACTACCTTTGTCAGTTGAGCAAATAATACTACCGTCAATCAAGCCTTCTGAGGGAAGATTTACAGAGACAGCCATGCCAGATGAAGAAGTCTGAGCCAAAAGACCAATTGTTAAAAGTAATGCGAGCATTACTTTATATTTAACCCCTTGCAATTGCTCTTGTCAACATACATAATATAATTAACAACTTAGAAATACTTGGACAAACATGGACATCCTGCCACAATTATCGATAAACGAAGCTGCCCAAAAATTGGGTGTGTCCACAAAGACATTGCGCCGCTGGGAAACTTTGGGGCGCATCACTCCGGTCCGCACTCCGGGTGGGCAAAGAAGATACTCACTTGAAACGCTTAATACATTCCAATGTCAATCTCAAATCACAAATAACAAATTACAAATCAATTCACAAAATTCAAATTTTCATCTTCAGGCATTATCCGCTCCCCTAATGGCTCCCATTCAAAAACAAGTTTTAAGTTTTGCATTGGCAATATCCATTTTAGCAACTGGGGGTGTGGTAATCGCAAAAAATAACCCAAAATTTTATTCTAAATTTTTTCAAAAACCTCTAGCATCTAAGACCCAAGATCTAAGATCTGGAAATGCTGGCACCGTCCTGGCTGCTGAATCAATCAATGATGACTATAGATTTGTCGTTAATATTCCGGCTCTGTTTAATAAAGATATTACTGCTCCTAATATTATTTATGGAATCACTGCCGGAGACAACGTTACTATCTCAACAGGTCAAAATCCTACTGTTTCAGCTGTCCTTCCGGATCAATTCAAAAATTTTAAAGTAGGATCAACTACAATTACAGCTAACTCAAAAACTGACACTCTAGAATTAGTGGCTGGATCCAATGTCACTCTGTCAACT
>JACRNA010000021.1 GCA_016219445.1 Candidatus Amesbacteria bacterium | reverse complement strand
TTGAATAGACTTCCTTTGCCTGCGTTCATCATAGGTGATATCACCATGTTCAAGCACGGCCCTAACAAAGCTTAGCCATGTCGAACCTATATCTTTTCCCCAAATGTGGTGACCAAATGGCTCGTAATATTTATACATATTTTTTAGAATACCATTCAGATTTGTCCATATTTGGACTAAATCCAACGTACACATCAATAACTTTGTTTGCGATTTTCATTAGAGCCAAGGCCCGGTGATTACCCTCCAAAATCGTGTAAAAATCGCTGCCCGTTTTTGATAGTAGTACCAACTCGAAATTTGTCTTATGCTCGTTGCCTATTATTAGATTAATCTTATTGTGAAGATTTTTGTCTAATTTTAATTTTGTGACGGCATTTCCAAGCATTATTGAATCTGGAAAACGTTCAGTCCACTCTTTTGATGGAATAATTGATGACCACTTTAAGTCATGAGAATTAATATTACATTTGTACCAAGTAGTATCATCGGGTATTTTGTCTATTAAAAAATGTCTTTTCCCTTCTAATCTTAATGTTTTTAAAACAATCTCGTCATTTTTAAAGGGATCAATAATCGTGTCCCTAACATGGTCAAATCTTGATGAATCCCATTCGGATTTTAACCATGACAACCAAACCTCTTCTGGTCTTACGGCGATCATGGTTAAGTTGCTAATCATGTTGATCTTTTTTTCCAATCTAAATCCTGATCGATCTCTTTTTGCATGGCATCTCTGATTATTTGAGATTTACTCTTCTTTTTTTGGAACGCAGACCATTCTAAATAGTTGTCTATCGTTCTATCTAAAACTAAATTTATTCGGGTTAATCCATGTTTCTGAGCCAAAGACTTAAAAAATCCATCTAATTTTTGTTCCAGGTTCGATTGAGTGTATCTTTCAATGTACAAAAGATTTCGTTTTGCTGGATCACTAAAAGATCCGCTTACAACTGGTCCTTCGCCAGCTTCAAGATGAATTAAAATGAGGGTAGGTTTATTACTATCGAGTGCCAAAGTTAGTTGTTGTCCTATAGCAACAGCCGAAATTGTACCTTCTAAGATAACCCCATCAGCCGCTCTAATTGCTTCAGCTGTTTTTTTATACATGTTTTCTTTATTTTCTCCCGTCTTGCCAAGCCAGTCATGAAGAATACTGTGGCCTTGCTTTTTAATTAACTTACATATCAAAAAGTAATCGTCTTTATACTTCTTTGATCCTAGTGATGAACCACCAAAATGAAATTTCATATGTGCATCTATATGCACAGTATACCAAATGGTATAATATTAGCAACTACTTGTAGTAGTAATTCCAAATGCAAAAAGCGTTTAAAACAAAGCTAAAAAGTATATTGAAAGAGTCTTTTGAGGGTTCTTTTGAGAAAGGTGGGGGTAAGGAGCATAGGTTTTTTCATGGCATGAGGGTTGCAAGATTTTCTGAGATAATAGCAAGGAAGGAAAAGCTCAAGGTCGATCATGACGCATTATTTGTAGCGGCACTGTTTCATGATATTGGAAAGATCAAGGCAGTAGTGGAATCAGGGGAAATTGACTATAAGTCAGAAGGTAATAAAAACCATCATCTAGTTTCGGAACAAATGTTTCTTGAGGTGTTAGGTAAAGATGCGTTCGATTTATTGGGGAAAGAGTTTATCAATAAGGTCATTTCTATAATTCAGGAAACACATATAGACCTTCCGACACTTCTCGAAGTTAAGGCAATCCAAGATGCAGACGAGTTAGACAATTTTGGGTATTTACAGATATGGAGAACATTTACCTATGACGCACTTGCCAATATGAGCTTCTCTGATGCTCTTGAGTGGTGGAAAATCGAAGGAAAGGCAAGTAGGTTAAAGACTCTTAAATCACTGTGGTTTGAGACCACAAAGAGGATTGCTAATAATGGATTTATGAGAACAAACGACTTTTTTGTGAAGCTGTATAAGGAGAATTCAGGAATATTCAATTAATACTAATCCTGCCGTAAACATATGCTAAAAGAAAAAACGGTAGTGATAATTAAGCCTGAGGGTAAAAGAGTAGGCATGACAGAGAAATTTGTTGAAAGTTGCCGTTCAGAGGGATTAACGGTTGTTGCCTTTAATACACTAGTTTTAACTGAAGCTGACGTACAAGTTATATATGCTGACAAAATTGGTGATGAGTCGTTTGAGACCGGGAAGCTTCTTAGACAAGTTACTTGCGGACCTGTAGACATTTTTTTAATTGAGGGGAATGACGCCGTTTCTGTCGTTCGTAGCGATCATATTATTGGTAAAACACACTTGAATATAGGTCTCCGAGGCTGGATTAAAGCTAATTATTATTTTGATGAGTCATTCTGGGAAGCCATTAAAGCTTCTACTGGTGATGATCCGCATGGAAAAGAGTACAGATATAACGGAATTCATGCCTCTTCTTCAACCGAAGAAGCTGAAAGAGACTGGAGTTATTTTATAGGTAGGATATTGAATAATGAATAGACAACAAAAACTATTAGACTACCTTACAAAAAAGTCTTTACGATATTCTCCAGGTAGAGTGTACTTTCTCCCAAATCACGACAAAAGGTGGCTAGATTCAATCTTGAAAAAAATCATTAAGCCTAAAATATTAGTGGTTGGTGGAGTACTATATGGATCATATTTGTCTGGAAAAGGGTTAGACGTGACAGTTATAGAGAAAAATCCTCTAGCTGCAATATTACAGTTATATATTTGTGATCTTCTAAGTCGTAGTTTAGGCTCTAAACAAATTTTTAAGAACTTGCTAACTGATAAGTTTTTAAGTGAAAAAGGCCAATATAAAACTCAAACTTCTTGCTCAGAGAGTGAGTATAAGCAAGCAATAAATGAATTTTTGAATTTTAGTGGCCAATCAATCAAGAATGCATCTAGAATTTTTCAGAAAGTATTCAATTCAAATCTGGTGAACGATCACTTTTCAATGATAATCTCTCCTAAAGGATTCGATATAGAATCGTTTGAAAAACAGAAATTTAAATTGCCAAATAAAATTGTTATCTCTGACATCTCTAGTATTAAAAACATTGGAAAATTTGACCTAATAATAACTAATAATGTTGTTGACTTTTTTGATACTCCAAAGGATTTTCTTGAAATAATTTCAAAACTAGTTAAACCTAGTTCAACCATAGAAGTTTCAACCTATTCTACAAAGACAGGTGAATACTTGTCTAAAAGATTTGACAGCAAGAACCAGTATGAAGTCGGAGGTGCATTCATCTACAATAAAGTTAACGTTGATTCATTTGAAATCGCCAGACTTTCATTGATCCTTGGTGAAAACATATTCTATCTTTTGGGAAAAGATCTGTTATCAGAAAGTTATGTTCCAGTAATTCCATACTGGCTAGACCAGTTACTGAAAGTAACTGTTCCTGGGAATAAATATCAACTTTTTAAAAAAACAGACCAGTATGTTACTTGCTATAAGGGAACTCTAACTCACAATTAATATGATTATAGCCATTGAAGGGTTACCAGGTACTGGAAAAACAACCATTTGCCAAAGACTAAGAGATGACATGGGATATAAATATGTTCCTCAAAGAACAGCAAGCTTTTTTACAGCCGAAAAGAATAAATTAACCTCAGTAAACAAGGAGGAGTTGTATTTTTTAAATGACGAAACAAAAAGCGCATTGGCAGCTAAGTACAGTCATAAATTTCCTCAAACACCCATAGTAATAGATAGGTATTACCCTTCTACTCTTGCTTACAACTATGTAACATCGAAATTATCAAACGATGATTCTTATACAAAGGCCCTGAAGTGGTACAGCGACTCTCTTAATTCACGACTAATCAAGGCAGATTTGTACTTCTATTTGAATGCAACACCTCAAGAGTCTTTAAAGTTGAAAGGCCGAAAGGTCTCGAATGATTTCTGGTCAAATCCCAAGACACTTCTTGAAGTGAAAAAATACTACTCATGGTTCTTTTCTAAGATTGAACCTGGTGCAGCTGTGGTGGTGATTAAAGTAGCAAAAAATAGAGAAGCTGTTTACAGACTGATTTTAAATGAAATTAATAAACGAGTATGAGAATTGGATTTTTTCGTGATGGTCAGTTTCTTCCTCCACACCAAGGTGGATCAAATTCGATTTACAACATGATGAATGCTTTAATCGATAAGGGCGAGGACGTTTTTTTATTTAGATGTTTCAGGGGATGGGACAACCCAGAATGGTATAAGAAAGAAAAGTTTACCACGATTTTCATAAAATCAAGAGACTTCTATCAAAATTCTAATCTCATGCGAAAATTGGTAATTAATAACAAAATTCAGGTTTGCCAATTTGATAGTGCTGAGGCAACCTTAATTCAAGGGAAATACCTTAAGGATATTGCCAAGGTTTGTTGGGAAGTACACAACGTCAATCACATTTTACAATCTAGGCTTGGGGTTGATAGAGAATCAATTAATAATACAGTAAGGATAGAAAGAAACGCTTCTGAAATTGCTGATTTGCTACTAGTTAGATCAGAGGCTGATAAACAAGAATTAGCAGACATAGGGATCTCAAATCAAAAAATGACAGTGTACCGCGGTTCGATCAGCGCCAAAGAAATCAATTTCAAATTATTAAGAGACGGCAAAAACATAATTTTTGTTGGAAACTTAAAATATAAACCCAACGAGAACGCAGTCAGACTTATATGTAAAACTATTGCCCCATTAGTGATAAGTCGTTACCCAGATGTGCGATTTTTAATTGCAGGTCCTTTAAACTCCCCACTACAAAAAGGGCTTGCAGTTCCCTCCAATGTAGTATTTTTAGGTGAGATTGCAGAACTTGGTCAGTTATATGATTCGGCAACTGTTGCTTTATGTCCTGTTCTTGAGGGGTCTGGAACCAGAATTAAGATCCTAGAGTATCTAGCAGCTGGAATACCTACAATATCAACCAGTATTGGAATTGAAGGTTTGGAAAATGAAATAAAGGAACTTTTAACAGTCGAGGACAACATAATTAAATATCCCAGATTAATTAATAGAATAATTAGTAATCCAAACAAATACAGATCCACGATAGAGAGTGGCAGAAAATTTGTACTTAAAAACAGAGATTGGAATTTCACTATTTACGATGTAATAGACGCCTACAAAAGCATGCTTACACCATAGGTCAAGTGGGAGCAACATCGGGCTAATATCTGGAGAAGGTAATATCTTGCTTGACTGAAAATATCTTGCCTTTTTCATCCCAGGAGACAGTTACAGTCAGATTGTCTCCAGATTTTACCAAGTCTCTTTTGAATTCACCAGTAGTACAAACTCCAGTAGTATTCCAGTCCAAAGTATTGAGACAAAATGTCCCGTCCTTGACTGAAAAATCCGGCCAGCTTTTGTTTTTTTCAGACCTGAGCCACTCTACTGCTTCTGTGGCCAACTGATTGGCGGTAGTCTGGGATTTGCTATACGTAGAATTGGAAATAGATTTAGTTGTACTTTGTATCAAAGCCACAACGGCTACCATGGCCACAGCCAGAGCAATCACCAATTCGATAATAATTTGGGCAGGTCTAAATTTCATTGAATGACACCTGTACTACTAATAGTTATTGTTTTTGAACCGATATTAATCGTACCAGTAGTCGCACCTTGACCTAAGGCATAAAACTTTATAATTGCTGGATTGGCAGTAATTATATTATTAGACGAGAGTCTATATGTGTTAGTAGTAAATGCACTTCCACATAATTCTTGTAAGTCAAACGAGCTTTGGGAAAAGCTAATCTGCCAAGCCTCCAAGCTACTGGCACAATTAATTTTCTTACCACTATTTACATTGGTTTTAGCAATATTTAAAGTTTGAATAATCAGAGAAACATCTGAATCCAGGGCTTGATTGCGAGTAGCATTACGATAAGAAGCAATACCTGCTGAAAAAATAATCATTACAATACCAATAGATACCAACATTTCGACTAGTGTAAAACCTCTATTCATGGATTTTTGGTGACATAACTGCAGGCTCCGGTACTACCAATCTCGACAGTGGCACACAGCGTATAAGTTTTGCAGGTTGTGGAACATGTAGCTGGCGTATAAATATAAGATTGAGTAGAGATGGGATCAACTGGCCAAATAGTAATATAGTCAGGAGATAGAGAATCTTTGTTGGCAGGATATCCACCATTGTCACTTCTATATATTTCCAAAGCTGAGCGGATACTTTCCAGATCAGCCTTACGTTTGCCATCACGGGCCGATTTTTTGCTGGCATCAAATGCAGTCAGAGAGGCTCCCATGATGAGCGCCATAATTGACAAAGCTACTAATAATTCTACAAGTGAAAAACCTTTTCTCATAGATCACAATTACTGTCTATAGCAACCGAACAATCAATCGTCGTTATACCAGATTTACCATTTGAACAAATTTGATAGAGTTTCTTTTGCACTTCCATGCAAGAATCGAGAACATATTTCGCCAAATCTGACGCATATCGATATGTACCTCCTTGGGGATCAATGGGTTCACTTGCCAGATAATCGGGAACCAAAGTCGTCTTTAACGCGGGATAAGTCCCTTGGTTATTTGAGGCATAATTTTCCAAAGCCACCCGGTATTGGTTTAGATCAGATTGTCTTCGGACATCACGCCCGCGTTTTTGACTACCCATGAAATTGCCAATAGCCATGGTTGACAGAATACTTACTAGCGACATGGCCACCATAAACTCAATTAGAGTAAATCCCTTTTTATTTATTAACATACCAATTACATTGTATATCCTTTTTATAGTCTTTGTCACCTGTGTATTCGAGAGTAATACAAATTTTGTACTTTGTTCGTTCGGAATTTGTAGTGTAAATATATTTAATATTTTTATATGCTTGCGGATCGACAGGAAACTTTTTTAGATAGGTGACATTGTGAATATCTATCATCGGTCCTTCTCCCCACGGACATGCTTGGACTGCCATATAGCCACAGCTTTTTATTTCACCGGCAGTGGAGCCGAAGGGGTATATTTTATAATCTGCAAAAAAAGCGTCTAAAGCTCGACCAACCAGCTCGACGTCTGCTTTTCTTTGAGCATCCCGGGTTTTCATCTGGCTTATTTTAAGTTGAAAAAAAGAAACTCCGAAAATAGAGAGAAGAACACAACTCACAAATATTATTTCTTGTTTAGAAAAACCCATAATTAAGAGTATACGCTATCCACCCGCCAAGAATCAAAAATGGGCCAAATGGGACAGCGGTTTTTAATTTAGCTTTTTTACTCAATAGCAAATAAGCCCCGTATATTCCACCAATGACAAAAGCCAGCCACAGGGCATTTATTATTTTTGGGTACCCAAGCCACAGTCCCAAGACTACCGCAATTCCAATATCTCCCGCTCCCATCGCTCTCTTTTTTGTAACTAGCCATATTCCGCCAATAAGCGCAAATCCAAGTAAACCACCAAGAATACCAACTTCACCGCTCACTATCACTATCACTGTCCAAATCGCTACAAGCCAATCGGAAACCAGCATCGTCTCCCAGTCCATCACCGCAATCACTGTTGTAATCCAAATCATAAAATAACTTAAGAAACCTAAATTACTTAAGTAACTTACAGCAAAGGCCGCCCCCAAAAACAACTCCACCAACAAATATCGTATTGGGATAGGGGATTGGCAATAACGGCATTTGCCACCCAATAACAAATAAGAGGCAATAGGCACTAGGTCATAGAGATTTAGGCTGTGTTTACACTCAGGACAAAATGATCTGCCTTTATACCACGAAACATCGCGGGGCAGGCGATAAATATTTAGGCTGTGTTTACACTCAGGACAAAATGATCTGCCTTTATACCACGAAACATCGCGGGGCAGGCGATAAATAATTGCATTCGCCACACTCCCCGCGATAAGTCCTATGATAAATATCATAATATTCATCATGGTACACAAACATGTGTTGTTCCGGCTGTTCCGTCAGCTACACCATTAGCTTGAGCAATAAAGGTTTTCGATGATGGTAAAAAACAGACATGAACCAATTGGCCAGCATCGCCAGTTAATATTAACTGGTTCTTTTTCGTGGCATCAGTTTGCGCAATCAGTCTAGTCTGTAACTGAGTTTTTATCTCATTCTTATCAGCCAGTTCTTGTAGCACGCTTGCATTAAGGCTGCCAATTACTGTTGATGCTTGAGTGGTATATACGTATGGAGTAGTACACTTTTTATTTGGACTCGCTCCATTAGTTGCTTCCCAGGGATAACAACCAAATGTAGCATAGTATCTTTCTACCGCATTCAACATTTCAGAAGCGTCAGATTTTGATGCTGTATCTTTGGCTTTATTGATTTGCTCGACTGGATTAATTGATGACAATACGGCCACCGCAAGGACTGCAATGACTGAAATGACCACCAAAAGTTCAATCAGTGTAAATCCTTTTTTAAATTTAAACATTATTATATTTTCACCTCGATTCTAAAATTGACTAGTTAAATTGTAAATTGGCATGACTATTGTAAATACTAAGAAACCCACTCCTACTCCCATGAGAATGATTATTATTGGCTC
This sequence comes from Candidatus Amesbacteria bacterium, assembly GCA_016219445.1. GTDB lineage: Bacteria > Patescibacteriota > Microgenomatia > CAZETR01 > Amesbacteraceae > JACRNA01. Next base: position 31,406 of record JACRNA010000021.1, on the reverse strand, counting down.
GATGGCAGTTGTCAATCCCTTGACTGCATTTTCAGAGTTATTTTCAAAATAATGCGAAAGTTTAGTTAACACATCATCCAGCTTTCCCGTCTCTTCACCTACTGCTACCATTTGCCCAATTATAGGCAGAAAACTTTGAGATTCGGCAAAAGATATAGACAATGAATATCCTTTTTCTACCTTAGCTACAATTTTTTTCAATTCCGATTCTATTACTACATTGCCTACAGCTCCCGACACTACCTGTAACGCTTCGACTATCGAAACTCCAGCTCCTACCAGCAAAGCCAAGGTTCTGGTCAATTCGGTCAACATTATCATATTTTGCATTGGACCAAACACAGGCACGTCATATTGTTTTGAATCCCACCATCTCCGTCCGAAAGGCGTCTTTAAAAATCTCTTTATACCTAGAATTACACCAATCACCAATAATGCCACAATCCACCAATACTGGACACTAAAATCAGACAAACCTACTAAAATTCTGGTTGCAATTGGGAGATTTGTGCCAAATTCTTTGTACATAACAGTTAGTTTGGGAACAACAACTACCATCATTAGTCCCATAACTCCGATCATACCTATAAATACTATTATCGGATAAACCAGAGCTCCTTTGACCTTACTTTCAAATTCACGACCCTTTTCCAAAGTATCCGCCAAACGGTTGAGTATTGTTTCCATGACGCCTGCTGTTTCACCAGCTTTGATGAGGGCTATATAAACTTTGGAAAATACTTTGGGATGCTTTGCCAAAGCTATAGATAATTCCAAGCCATTTTGGACATCATCCATTATTTTGCCAATAATTTCTGAAAATTGGGGAGTGGTCTGGAGTTTTAGAATATTTAAGGCGTCTGTCAGCGGAAGACCGGCATTGAGCATTGTCGCCAATTGTCTGGTGAAAGAAGCCAATTCCGAAAGAGATATGCCCTTAATCTTGGCAATATATTTTTCCAGATCTAATCCCGGGTGAATTGGACTGACACTAATGGGAATTAATTTTTGGGCAGATACCAATGAGGCAGCGTGGTTATCATCAGTCGCTTCGACAATTCCCTTTATCAAAGTCCCCATAGAGTCTTTGGCTTTGTATGCGTATTTCATATCAATATTTCTTCAAAAAACGGGCTAAATCGGCAGGTCTCAATGCATACCCGAAAGCAGTCTTCTCCGTTATTAAATTTTTACGAACTAGTTCTGCCAGACTCGCTTCAAGTGTGGACATACCATATTCAGCCGAGGTCATAATAATATTGTCTATCATATGGCTTCTGCTTTCACGAATAGCAGTTCTCACAGCATTAGTCGCGATCATGACTTCAAAAGCAGCTACTCTACCGCCATCAATTTTTGAAATCAAACGCTGTGAGACGACGACTTCGAGTGTCGCGGATAATTGGATTCTAGCTTGGGCTTGTTGATTTTCCGGAAAAACGTCAATGATACGATCCACTGTCTGAGAAGCTGAGTTGGTATGCAACGTAGCCAGAACCAGATGACCGGTCTCCGCGATAGTCAAAGCTTGAGAAATAGTCTCAAAATCACGCATTTCACCAACCAATACCACATCAGGATCTTCACGCAGTATCGAGCGTAATGCCATATCCCAAGAATGAGTATCACTTTTCATCTCGCGCTGAGAGACTATGGCTTTTGCTGAAGAATAAACATATTCGACCGGATCTTCTACAGTAATTATGTGGACTGGTCTGCTGCGATTAATTTCTTCTATTATTGAAGCCAGAGTTGTCGACTTACCATGCCCGGTCGGACCAGTTACCAAGACAAATCCTTGTTTCATATTGACGATTTGCTTGCAAACGGCTGGTAGGCTCAATAATTCCATACTGGGAATTACTTCCGGTATTAGACGAAAGCTGGCCGCCATTGTATTTTTCTGATAATAAGTATTGACCCGAAAGCGACCTCCACTCTCAAGATTAAAAGAGAAATCGGCTTCTTTGTTGACCATAAACATTTGTTTGATGTCAGTATTCATCACTCCGTTTATGAGTAGCTCACAAGCGGTCTCACTTAGTTTTGCTTCCCCCGACACTGCTACCAAACTTCCATCAAGCCTAATCATAGGTGGGGAATCTACTACAAGATGCAAATCCGAAGCTTTGTTTTCAATTGTATAGTGCAATAGCTGTTGGATAGTCATATTATTCTTGGGCAACACGGATTACTTCCTCGAGTGTCGTGATGCCCTCAATAGCTTTCAAATAACCGTCCTGTTTCATGGTGATCATGCCTTCCGAGACTGCTTGCTTTTCTATCTCCGAATCTGGTGCGTGTTCAAGGATCAACCGCCCGATTTTTTCAGAAACTGGCAATACTTCGAATACACCAATCCGTCCTAAATAACCCGTATTTCCGCACTGAGGACACCCCGATCCCTTCTGGAGTGCAAAGTCTTCAGTCACAGGAACCCACAATTTTCCCAAGACTGATTTAATATCGTCTACTACTTCCCGAGTTGGGACATATTTTTCTTTGCAATATTTACATATTTGTCTTCCTACCCGCTGACCGACAATGGCAGTAATAGTCGAGGCCAGAAGATAGGGCTCAGCTTTCATATCAAGCATTCGTGGCAAAGCTCCGGCAGCACTACTGGTGTGAAGTGTCGAAAATACCAAATGACCAGTTAGAGATGCTTGGATAGCCAGCTCAGCAGTTTCTTCGTCGCGGATTTCGCCAACCATAATAATATTTGGGTCTTGACGCAAAAATGACCGTAATCCTGAGGCAAAAGTCAGACCAGCCTGGGGATTGACCTGGACTTGGTTAACGCCAATCATCTGATATTCGATAGGGTCTTCCAAAGTCACAATATTCACTTTCGGACTATTTATTCTCGAAATTACTGAATATAGGGTAGTAGTCTTACCAGAACCCGTCGGTCCCGTAACCAAAATAATTCCGTGAGGCCGGAGTATTGCCTCCTCGAGATTTTTGAGAGCTCTTCCACGCAATCCCAATTGTTGAAGGGTTGGCACTTCACTGGTTTTTTTTAAAAGCCGCATGACCACTTTTTCACCGTGGACTGTAGGCAATGTCGAAACCCGCAAATCCACCTGCTCGTCGTCCAGAGAAAAATTAAACCGTCCGTCTTGGGGGACTCTTTTTTCGTCTATTTTAAGATCGGATAATATTTTAATACGCGAAACCAAAGAATCATGAATCTTTTTGGGCAATATTAACTTTTCGTGCAATATGCCATCAATGCGATAACGGACTCTTGTCCGTTCCTCTAGAGGTTCTATGTGGACATCAGATGCCCGGGATTTGGCAGCAAACTCGAGAATGGTAGTGACTATTTTGGCAATTGGAGCCTCTTTTATAAAGTCTCCCATGCGTCTTATATCAATCGTCTTTATTTCTGGTTGGTTGACACCACCTGCTTCTTTGAGAGCAGCTGTAACTTCTCCTGACAGACTCTGTTCATAGAGAGTATCCAATCCATTTTGAATATCTTCCAGAGTTGTAGCATAGGGCTTGATGTGAACGGCGAGTTTCTTTTCCAAAAATTCAATCGTGGCCAAATCTATGGGATTACTCATTGCCAGATGGAGAGTTTTCCCGGAGGCAGTGTAATCAAAAGGGATTACAGACAATCTTTGGGCAACAGATTTTTCAAGATAACCAAGTGCGACAGGGGAGGCGGCTTTTTCGCGAAGAGAGACAAATTCTATATTGTGATACTGGGCCTTGGCACGAACTATGTCTTCATCCTTAATTAATTTTTTATCCAGAAGATGCGTCAGGACATTGGTTCCAGAAGAAACAAAGGCTTGCTTGGCCGCGTCAAAGGCAGTCTTATCTATTTTGTTTGTCGACAGAAGAATGTCTAATACACCAAAGATATCTCGGTCTTGGGCAGATCTCATAAAACCATTATAATACACATTATGCATGCTTTCCTAATTTCCAATTTCCAATTTTCAATTTTCAATTCAGTCGACACACTAGTGATCACCCCTGAAAAATCGATCGGCATTGACGAAGTTAAACGAATATCTTCTTTTTTATCCAAAAAGCCCCTTGGGGACAAAAACAGAGTTTATTTGAAGGATGCGCATCTGATGACTGTTCCAGCCCAAAATGCAATTTTAAAAATTCTTGAGGAGCCACCGGGCAATAGTGAAATATATCTTGTCACCGACCAGCCCGACCAGCTTCTACCCACGATTCTTTCCCGTTGCCAATCCCTAAATACCCCAAATTCCCAAAATACCCAAATTACCCCAATAAATCCAAGTGAGTTTGATTTAAATACCATCACCACCCGCGAGCAAGCTCTGGCTTTTCTTGACGGCGTAGAAGCTTATCTTCACGCCAACCTTCTATCAACTATCAACTATGAACAAATTGCTACCTGTCGAAAATACCTCAAAGCCAATGTAAATATAAAATTATGTCTGGATTATTTATCGGCCGATCTGCTATCATACTAAGGTTATGGCGAAAAAGAATAGTGATTATCAAGCAGACGCGATACAAGTACTTGAAGGGCTCGAGCCTGTAAGGAAGCGTCCGGGAATGTATATAGGCTCGACCGATACTAAGGGTCTTCATCACATGGCCTATGAAATAATTACCAATTCTATAGATGAAGCTCTGGCTGGTTTTGGTAAGAGAATTTGGGTCACAGTCCACAAAGACGGATCGTTGTCTGTCCAGGATGAAGGCCGGGGAATACCAATCGATAAGCACAAATCAGGAGTCTCAGGACTTGAGCTTGCCATGACCAAGCTTCATGCCGGAGGAAAATTTAACGAAAAAGCTTACAAAGTCTCAGGCGGACTTCATGGAGTGGGAGCTTCCGTCGTCAATGCTCTGTCCGAATGGACCCGGGCTGAAGTTCGCAGAGAGGGTAAAGTCTATGCCCAAGATTATAAAGTAGGTATCCCCAATGGTACTGTTGCTGTTACCAAATCTCCAATGTCACAAGATCTTGCCGGTACCGGTACTTTTATAAGATTCAAGCCCGACGCTTCAATGTTTACCACAGTCGACTGGAACTATGAGACTATCGAAAGCACTGTCCGCAATTTTGCCTATCTACTGGCCGGTCTGCATTTTTTTGTTACAAACGAAGAAAAGGGGACTACTAAACAATTTTATTTTGAAGGCGGAATAAAATCGTTAGTCGCTCATCTCAACCGTGATAAAAAAACATTGACCGATCCTATATTTGTGACCAAGACTGTCGAGAATACCCAAGTCGAATTAGCTCTCCAATACAATGATTCATATACCGAGGTATTGCAGGCTTTTGTCAATACAGTCAACACTTATGATGGTGGAACTCATGTCACTGGTCTTCGTATGGCTCTGACCCGGGCTATCAATGACTACGCCAAGAAAATTGGTGCTATCAAAGACGGTGAAGCCATGACGGGCGAAGATATGCGCGAGGGCTTGACTGCCGTTATCTCAGTAAAAATGCCAACTCAGGCTATTCAATTTGAATCGCAGACTAAGGCAAAATTAAACAATCCCGAAGTCCAGGGATATGTCCAGACTGCTGTCAAAGAAGGGCTGGATACTTATTTTGAAGAGAACCCCAGTGATGCAAAACAAATAGTGGCCAAGATTCTCCTTGCTGCCAAAGCCCGTCTAGCTGCCCGCGCTGCCAAAGAAGCGGTACTTCGCAAAGGCGCACTCGAGGGCATGACCCTTCCTGGAAAATTGGCCGATTGTCAGGAAAAAGATCCGTCTCTTTGTGAATTATATTTGGTCGAAGGAGATTCCGCCGGAGGCTGTTTTTCTGGTGATACCAAAGTTGCTTTGGCTGATGGTCGAAATGTTTCTTTTAAACAATTGGTTGAGGAGAACAAACAAGGTAAACAAAATTATTGCTATACCATCAAATTAGACGGGGTAGTCGGTCTGGCTCCAATACAATCGCCCCGAATTACCAAACACAATGCCAAGGTTGTTAAAGTAACACTCGATAACGGCGAAGAAATCATATGTACTCCAGATCACAAATTTATGCTTAGAAATGGTAGTTACAAACAAGCCCAAGATCTTAAACCCAGTTATTCTCTCATGCCTCTCCGCCGTCAACTTTCGCAACTTGGAAAAAGAATTACTATCGACGGTTACGAAATGTTTTTTGATCCAAAATTACAGCGTTGGTTATTCACACATGTGCTTGCTGACCAATACAATTTAGACAATAAAATTTACACCATTTCCAGCGGAGACCATAGACACCATCTCGACTTTAATAAATTAAACAATAATCCCAATCTTGAGTTACATAAACGAATATTAGAAGCGACTTTACATCGACCAGATGTCAAAGCCAAAGTTGCCAGGCTTCACCAAACGTCTGAGTTTCGAGAAAAGATTAGACGATCCATGTCTACTCCTGACATGCGGAAGCTCCTAAGTGATCGTGCCAAGAAACAATGGCAAAATGAAGATTATAAAAAATTCATGACCAAGAAATTTCTTGAATTTTATGCCAGTCACGATAACTATCGGGAAAACAACAACAAATTATTAAATGATGTTCAAAGAGAATATTGGTCAAGTCCCTTAAACCGAGAAAAGCAATCTTTTACCACTAAACACTTTTTTGAGACTCATCCTGAACACCGAGAAATGTATAAAGAAGCATCAAAAAAACAATGGACCAATGAATTACTTCGTAAATGGAGAAGTCAGAAAACTAAAGAGCAGTGGCTAAATAAGAGCTTATCTAGTCTGCATGAGTTGTATCTGCAATCAAAATTTGTTGATGTTTATTATGACTGACGCCGACGTTGACGGAGCCCATATTGCCTGTCTGCTGATGACTTTCTTTTATCGTCATTTGCCCTACATTGTCGAGCACGGTCATTTGTATGTGGCCATGCCTCCTCTTTATAAAATAGAAATAGGCAAACAAATATTTTATGTCTATACCGACGCCGAGAAAGAAGCCACTCTGGCAAAATTCCCTGATCAAAAGTTTTCTATTCAGCGCTATAAGGGTCTTGGGGAAATGAGTGCCACTCAGCTTTGGGATACCACCATGAATCCGGAAAATCGGGTACTCAAGCGGGTCGATGTCGCAGACGCCGCTCATGCAGATCATGTATTTACTACACTTATGGGCAGTGAAGTTCCACCCCGCAAGAAATTTATTACCACCCATGCCAAAACGGCAAACTTAGATATATAATTAGAAAGCTATGACTGATTTTAATAAATTATTGACACCAAGAACCAAAGACGGAAATGTTAATGTGGTGGTGGAAATTCCCCAAGGGTCAAATCTAAAGATAGAATACCGTAGGGCAACTGGAACCTTTGAATTAGACAGAGTTGAACCAGATATTTTTGCCAAACCAGTCAATTATGGCTTTATTCCGGGAACTTTGGATGGCGACGGAGACGAGTTAGATGTTTTGATTTTATGTGACACGCCACTAACAACTGGCATTCATTTGCAAGCTAAGATCTTGGGAGTTTTGAATTTTGAAGATGGTGGGGAAGTGGATCATAAAGTTATTGCCACACCTGTCGACAATCGCGACAACCCGAATATCGGAATTACAGAACACTGGAAGAAAAAATTGGAATTTTATTTTAGCCACTACAAAGATCTCAAAAAACCCGGGACAACAATAGTTCAAGGTTGGGGTGATGTAACTGAAGCTGAAAAAATAATTGATGAGTGTATAGCAAGATGGCAGACCAAGTAGACCCAAATATTGGCAGGATACAGCCGGTGGAAATAGTGGGCGAGATGCAACGAAACTTCTTGGATTATGCCATGTCTGTCATTGTGGCTCGGGCACTTCCAGATGTTCGCGATGGATTAAAGCCAGTTCATAGACGTATTTTATATGCCATGCATGACATGGGTCTCAAAGCTTCTGGCAAACACAAAAAGTCAGCCACGGTCGTTGGAGAAGTCTTGGGTAAATATCACCCCCACGGAGATGTTCCGGTTTACGATGCTATGGTCCGTTTGGCTCAAGATTTTTCAATGAGATATCCATTAATTGATGGTCAAGGAAATTTTGGTTCCGTCGATGGCGACTCTCCCGCTGCCATGCGGTACACGGAAGCCAAAATGTCGCATATAGCTGAGGAGATGCTGGTTGATATCGAAAAAGAGACTGTCGACACCTCACCCAATTTTGACGGCACCATCCAAGAACCAAATTTTTTACCAGCCAGACTTCCAAATTTATTGCTTATGGGCTCAGATGGAATTGCAGTTGGAATGGCTACCAAAATTCCTCCTCACAATTTGGGTGAGGTGGTTGACGCTATTTGTCTTTTGATAGACAAACCGGAATCAACCATTGAAGAATTAATGCAATTTATCAAAGGTCCAGATTTTCCCACCCATGGTAATATTTATGATGTCAAGGCAATTGTAGAAGCTTACAATACCGGCCGGGGAAGAATTATCATGCGTGGTAAAGCCGAAATTGAGGAAGCCAAAAATGGCCGTCAGCAAATTATTATTACCGAATTGCCTTATCAGGTAAACAAAGCCGAGTTGGTAGTGCGTATAGCTGACCTATACCACGAGAAGAAACTAGAGGGAATATCTGATCTTCGCGATGAATCCGATCGAGAAGGTATTAGAGTAGTCGTAGAATTGAAGCGGGATGCCAAACCAAAATCAGTATTAAATAATCTCTTTAAGCACACCGCTCTCCAGACATCTTTTCCATGCAATTTTGTGGCTTTAGTTGATAATACTCCTCAGACCTTAAATTTAAAGCAAATTTTACAAGAATACATTAAGCACCGCCAATTGGTAATCACCAGGCGCACTCAGTATGACCTAAAAATTGCCAAGGCTAGGGCACATATTTTGGAAGGACTAAAAATAGCCCTCGATCACTTGGATGCGGTCATCAAGACTATCCGCGCGTCCAAGGATTCAGACGAAGCCAAGAAAAATTTGATGGAGCGATTTGGCCTATCCGAATTACAGGCTGTGGCAATTCTCGATATGCAACTTCGCAGATTAGCAGCTCTAGAAAGAAAGAAAATCGAAGACGAATATAAAGCAATTATGGAATTAATAGACTTTTTGGAAGATCTCTTAGCTCACCCAATAAAAATGCTCAAAATTATCAAGGATGAGATTACCAAGCTCAAGGAAAAATATGACGATGGCCGGAGAACCAAAGTATACAAAATGCCAGTCGGTGAATTTTCTGAAGAAGATTTGATCGCTTCGGAAGATACTGTCATTACTGTCACCAGTACCGGCTATATCAAGCGTCAATCGCCCGTAGCTTTCAGAGCCCAGCAACGCGGAGGCAAGGGAGTGACCGGAATGACTACCAAAGACGAAGATGAAATATCCCATATAGTGACTGCCAATACCCACGATGATATTTATATTTTTACCAACAAGGGTCGGGTCTTTAAGACCAAGGCATATGAGTTACCAGAAGGATCCCGCCAAGCCAAAGGCCAGGCTATGGTCAATATCATAAATATCGAGCAGGATGAAAAGATGCAGGCAGTCCTGCCACTTGGGAAGACTGATGTTTCTAAGTTTCTTCTCATGGTAACCGATCAAGGTACGGTCAAAAAGACCAAGATTTCCGAATTTGAAAACATTAGAACCTCTGGAAAAATTTCTATCAAGCTTGAGAAAGGTGATAGTCTAAAGTGGGTCAGACCAACCAGTGGTGAAGACAATGTTCTATTAGTTTCCAACGATGGTAAATCAATCAAGTTCCGCGAAGACGACGTCAGAGCTACAGCCCGCGATACCCAAGGAGTTCGGGGCATTGAATTAAAGCCTAATGATTTTGTCGTGGGTATGGAAGTGACTCCGGCTAAAACCGATAAAGAAATTTTGATAGTTACTCAATTTGGTTTGGGTAAAAGAACTGTCGTCGCGGAGTGGCCATTGCAAAAACGGGGAGGTCAAGGTGTCAAGGCCGCTGAAATTACAGCCAAAACCGGAAAAATAATTTCCTGCACAGCAGTCGATAAATCTATCGGACAAATTATTATTACCTCCAAGTCAGCCCAGGTGATAAGAACAGAACTTAAAAATGTTCCTCTACTTGGACGACCAACACAGGGTGTGATTTTGATGAGATTTTCGACCAAAGGAGACTCTGTGGCTGCAGTAGCAATACTTGAAAAAAATGATCAGGACTAAACCATTTTCGGAAGCAGACATTGCCAGACTTTGGGAAATAGAGCGCGATCCCTTGGTATCAAAGAAAATGCCCGGGAAAATTAAGAGCAAACAAGATTTGGAAGAATGGCTTTCAGATAATATTGTTTATGGAATTTGTGATCTCCAAAATAATATTATTGGTTTCGTGCAGTTGTATGAGATGGGAAACAGTTTAATCAAACGTCTTCCAATTAAAAATACCAAGAATTTATATGAAATTAGTTTCGCTTTACCCGAGAAATATCGCTATACCGCGGGGCTTGTTTCATCCGCTGTCCGCGAAGTCTGCACACTTTTCCCAAAATTCCAGATAGTAGCCTTCACACATCCAGACAATCTTAAATCAATAAGGGTCCTGGAAAAAAGTGGTTTTACTTATCTTTTCAAAACCAAATATCATGGCAATGACAGACATGAGAATATGGTTTATATTAAACATCCCACCTCCGAGGTGGGAGATCTTCCGCTCCCGATGTGGAAGATTAGCTTACCAAATGAAAGTGAAGATATTTGAACTTTTGATATTTTCCTCCGTTAGTAATCAGGCGATAATTTTTTAGATTCAACTCTTGGGAACAATCAATATATTGAGGAGGTGATATTAACGTGATATACTATTTTTATGTCTGGTTTTGGTAAATATTTATTAATAATTTTGGCAGTTTGGCTGGGGGTATTTGCCTATGCTAAGTTTGGATCTGGCCTCCCTATATCATCTGTAGTTACCCAAAAGACTGATTTATTTACAGTTAGTGGTGAAGGAAAAGTCACAGTTACTCCAGATGTAGCCATCCTGAGTCTGGGAATGTCCGCCAAAAAGAATACTGTTAAGTCTGCACAAACCGAAGCCAACACGGTTGTAAATAATTTGACCAAAGCCATCAAAGAGTTTGGGGTCGATGACAAAGATATCAAGACTACTAACTTTTCAGTTTATCCAGATTATGACAATAGTAGGATTGTTGGATATAACGTTAATATAAATCTGACCATAACAATACGTAATATCGACAAGGTTAACGAAATTTTGGACAAAGCAACCACACTTGGAGCAAACTCTATTGGTGGGATTCAATTTACTGTCGACGAAAACAAGCTTAAAGAACTGACTCAAGAAGCTCGCAAAAAAGCTGTTGAAGATGCCAAAACCAAAGCTGCAAATCTTTCATCTGCTGCAGGCATGACACTTGGAAAAATAGTCAATATTCAGGAAGGCTCAAATAATAATTATCCCAGACCAATGATGCTAGCCAAAACTGAAATTCAACCCGGAACCACAGATATAACTTCAACGGTCACTCTATTTTACGAAACCCGTTGAGCGAGAAGAAATTGCCTCTCACGTAGACGGTCTGGGAGTCTTTTGAAATGACGCTTATAACAAATAGCTACTAAAGTCTCTATCAATTGAGAATATTTCCAACCCAGTGCTTTGGCTGATTGCCAGCATTCGCTCTGATCATAAAATCCTAAATGCGGGTTGACATTTGTGTCAATGATATACGGATTATATTTTTGATCGAGACGAATATCAAATCGAACGACATCCACACAACCCAAGGCATTAAATGAAGCTTTTACCAAATTATCAATATTTACCATAATCTTTTTGGGAAAAACCACAGGGCAAATTTGATTCGAATCCCAATATTCCCAGGTCTTATTATCCCACTTGGCGTTATGAGTCAATACGGTCCAATTGTCGTTGTACTCACCTTTGTAATTAACCTGGACATAAGGCAATGGAATGATATGTCTTTTGTTACCGATCACTGTGACATGAATTTCATAACCATCAATAAATTCTTCCACTAATACTTCTCCACCATATTTTTTGAATAAATAACTTGCCTGATCGGCCATTTCTCTGTGATCAATGACCACTGAATCCTGACTAATCCCGGCGCTAGCATGTTCACCAGCCGGCTTGACAATAAGTGGAAAATTGAGCCCTCTAAAATTTGCTATGTTTCCATGTTTCCTAATTACCCGGAATGCAGGAGTGGCAAGGCCATAATTTAACAGCCGTCTTTTCATTTTTATTTTTGATAGAGAGTAGGGGATGAGCCTTGAGTTAAATCCCAACTGGGCACGATGAAGTAATTCGAGATTATGCCCCACTTTGACCCAGAGTTTCCAGTCGGTATTTTCATCCTCTATCCAATTTATGACTACGTCACCCGGAATCCGTAAGGCTTTTTTCCAATTCTGGGTAGTCGTCTCAAACATCCGGACTTTGTGGCCACAAGAAGTCAGGGCTTCATTCATTTGCATGGCCACTTCCACCGTATCCGGATCATAGGTTGTGTATAAAATGGCGACACTTATTGGATAATCAATGCTTAAGGGCGTCATTGACAATATGCAAAAGTAACGATTTAAAATCAGCAAATCCAGCCTTTTTGGCACTGTGACAGAGGGCATTATCATCATCCCAGTCTATGCCTGGATTATTATTTATTTCCAAAATAAAATATTTTTCACCTCTCACTCTAATATCAATTCTGCTATAACTTCGACCATCTAGTCCAATATAACAATCTCTTGAGGATTTAATAATATTTTGTTTCAATGTGTCTGAATAATCATCGAAGTTTCCCCAAGATGAATTAGTTTTTCCACCTTCCCATTTGGCATCATGACCCAATATTGATTTTTTCCCCGATTCTTCAAAGATAATTCTATCAGGAGGCAATACCCAGGGAGATCCATCTTTATCAAGTACCGAGACATGGACCTCTTCACCGTCTACAAATTCCTCGACCAGTATCGGCATATCGTATTTAGATCTTAGATCCAAGATCTTAGATCCTAGATCGTTAGCGTTAAAAACAATGTTTGTCTCGTCGAGCCCTATGCTGCAATGTTCTTGGGCTAACTTGGCTATGACAGGAAACCGGAGACTGTTTACTATAAATTCTTTGTCATAAATTTGATATCTTGGAGTCGGGATCCCCAATACGTCAAATTTCTTCTTCATTTGAATCTTGTCGCTATGGACTTCATAACCATAATGTTTTGATCCTGTAAATGGAATTTTCAAATCATCCATAATATCTATCGCTTGGAGTGCATACTTAGTATCAAATCCAGACCATTCAATAAGATTAAATACAATATCTGTATGTAATTTTTCAAAGAAACTTCTGTCTCCGGCGTCCTGTTTTCTGATTGCTACGATAGTTGCACCTAAAGCCCCTGCTACTTCTTGTGCACTATTTTTTGTGTCCTGCTCTGAAGGTTCATCACTATCAGATGTGTTGTATATGACCGTAATGTTCATTGTGATATTAATTGATGTTTATAGTATCAACAATGCATCACAAAATGTCAATGATTTTTTATTCCTATGTTACGGAATAAAAAATCATATTTGTGCGTGGTATAATCACATCATGAAAAACAAAATAAATTTAGAAAAATTAACAAATTTTCTTTTTGAAATCGGCACAATGAGAAAAATAGCCCGATCCCATAGACAAACTTTATTAACAAACGATTTATCAGACAATATATCTTCTCATTCATTTAGAGTAACAATGATTGGGTTAATGCTTGCTCAATTAGAAAATGTTGATGTTAAAAAAGTGTTAATTATGTGTTTAACCCATGATATTTCTGAAGTTAGAAGTGGTGACCAAAATTGGGTACATAAAAAATTCGTGAAAGTTTTTGAAGATGAAATAATTAATTCCCAGATGGAAGATTTACCAGATAAAGCCGGTGTCAAAAAAATAATTAAAGAGTACCAGGAGAGAAAATCTTTAGAATCTAAAATTGCCAAAGATGCAGACTTAATCGATCAAATATTATTATTAAAAGAATATGAATGGCAAGGGAACCAAGAAGCTCAAAGATGGCTTAAAGGAAAAGCTATAATTTCACTATTATCAACAGCTTCATCAAAAAAGTTAGTGTCAAAAATATATCAACAGAATCCAAGTGATTGGTGGTCGCATGGTGGATGGAGTAATAACAGGAGATAATGGGGTAGGGGAGACAAAAATTATTTTACGGGGTGGAATTTGCGATGAGCTTCCTCAGCAAATTTATCTGAAGTATGAACATAGCGAGTTGTAGTATCCAGCGATTCATGGCCAAGAAGAATTTGAATCGCAGCTGGATTAGCCCCAGATTCAGCCAAATATGTGGCAAAACCATGTCTTAGACTATGCGCCGATGTAGGCACTATAATTCTAAGTTTCTCTTTATATTCTTTTATTTTCATCTGCAAATAATTTGGCGATACCCTGTTTGTAGCTTTGCCCGCATTGGCGCCTCTTAGCGACACAAACATAGCCGGACAGGTATCCTGGCGGGCGCTCAGATACTTCTCAAGTACTTTTATAGCCCTGTCAGTCAGATAGACAAATCTTTCTTTGCGTCCTTTACCGCGGACAAATAATTTTCCGGTACCATCCAGCTGATCACGGTTTAAAGATACCAGTTCTGAAATACGCATTCCGGTTGCCAGCAAAACTTCCAACATGCAGCGGTTTCGCATTCCGACAAAAGAATTCTTTTCGAAGGTTTCAGGATATTCGACCAGTCTTACCAAATCATGAAGTTCTGCCACTTGGCCATGTTTTTTATCGGTCTTAACCATATGAATTGCATCCGGTGGAATTGGGACAGTCTTATCCATTTCGATTAAGTACTTCAAGTAACTTCGCAGTGATGATAATATCCTATTGATTGAGCGTGGCTCGAGTTTACGAGGCGCTGTAGTGCCCCCAAACGGCTGTTTTCGCTCCCGGCTTGTTAGATAGACCTTAAACCTATTGATATTCTGCTTTGACAAGTCTGAAAATGAAATTTTTTCTTCTTCCAAAAAATTTTGGAGTTGTTTCAAATCCTGCTCATAATTATATATTGTCTCGGCAGAATAATTTTGAGTTTTGATATAAAGCAGAAAGTCATCGGCATCAGTAAGATCAATGTTGCGGTTCATATATATTCGGGTATCATTTGGAAATGAATTTTTAGAGATTGATAAATAAATGGGTGAGTGATCATATATTTAATTGTACTGTTTAAATGTTTAAATGGGTAAATGTATAAATGATTAAATCGCATATTGCGCGACTTCTCCGTGTATAGTAACTGAGCATTAGGGATATTATACTCAGTTTTAGAGGTCTTGTCAATAAGTGTATATCTCCGCCAGAGTGGAGTGTATACTCTCCTCCCAATCTCTAGTCTCTAATCTCTAGATTATCACTATCACTATCTCTATCTCAAATCTCTATCAAATAGTTATCCACAGCACTGTATAAGACTATATCACCTACTCGGCCTATAGTATCCTATAGTCTTGTGAAAACTCCCCTCTCCCCTTGTGAAATTCTCAATCTTTTGGTGCTGATCCTTGAACAAATGAGATTATCCCCTCTGTTTTATATACTGGTTTTTCACTTTTAGTAATTCGTTTAAAGTTTCCGTTGATTTTTAATAAAACAAAAATTCTTGGATTTATTCCATGATCGTACTCCCAAAAATATTCATTTCTGCTATGTCTTCGAGGAAAATTATTTGGAGGAGATCCATCCCGACGTTCGAACTCATAAAACTTTCTATTTTTCTCCCACATTTAGATTAGACTTGTTAATAAAACAGTTATCAAAACTATACTCCCCACTATCACATATTCCCAAACAGTATTTTTAAAAAGTCTTTGGGAAAAGTGATGCGATGAGAGACCTAAATAGCAATATAACATACTTGTCAAGAAGAGTGAAGTAGTAGAGATTGTCGCTGGCCAAAAAGAAATTGAAATGGAGAGAATAGACATAAGAAAGGCTATAACAAGGGAATATAAGATGATTTTAATATTGAGACTCTCCCCCACTTCGACAGTCCACAATGCGGGAATTGAAAGGAGAAGACTTGCAAATAATACCAATATTGACGAGCCAAAAATTGGAAACCTAAACGAAACTATAGTATCAAAAAGTAAAAATCCAGACATTAGAGTCATGACTAGTGAGACCGTCTGTGCAGCCCGAAGTAGAGCGATAGTCCGGATCGCTGCTACAGAAAATATATTGCCAGACAGGAGAAGTGCATAATGGCCGATGGCAAATAAAGCAGCCAAAAATATTCTTGCCCACCAGACTTCGGGAAGTAAAATAAAAAACCAACCGACTGCTCCCGTAAATACTGCTTGAGGAAGAAGCACTGTAAGCCACTCTACCCCACCCAAGCCCTCAGACAAGCTCCAAGCAGACATTAGAAATGATAGACCACATAATAAAAAGATTAAAACGTAACGCCATTCAAGAGATGCCGCCTGAGACAAGAGAATTCCAAGTGAAATCACAACTGAAGAGATGACAAATTTCTGACGTTTACGCATAATTCGTCAAGACTTCAGTAACGTCTTCCAGATCGTCTATTTTGTCTAAGATATTTTCTATTCTGACTCGCATTTCGAGATCTGATATTTCAACGGTGTAATTTGGTTCTGGGGTAAAAATATAACTTACACAACCCATACTGCCCAAGGTTCCCCCACCTTTTTCCAAAATCGTCCGGATCTCTTGGGCAAATCGCAATCTACTATCTGTGAGTCCGTCAATCATAACCGCAACCCCGCCCGGTAAAAAACCTTCAAATCTAACTTCTTCCAGAGTAGCTGCATTAGCACCGGTAGCCCGGTCAATCGCCCGTTTGATGTTTTCCTTGGGCATATTGATACTTTTGGCTTTTTCGATAGCCAGTCTTAGCTTATATTCTTCATGACTTTTGGCAGCGATAGTAATTGCATGGGCGTATTTAGTAAATGCCACTCCCCTCTTATTATCGTTGACCGCTTTATCTCTGTGAATTGTTGCCCACTTGGAATGCCCGCTCATATGCTATATTATAGCTTATGGAAAATTTGGCTATCAAGGCAGCTTTAACCGGAAATTGGAAGATTGCTGTCAAACTAAACTTACAGATTCTAAAGTCTACTCCTCGTGATATTGAGGCTTTAAATCGGTTGGCTCGCGCTTACTTCCAGACTGGATTTAAGACAAAATCAGCCGAGACTTACAAAAAAGTCCTCAGAATAGACAAATTTAATACAATAGCAATCAAAAACCTCCAGCTAGTCACCACCTCAAAAATAGAGCGTGGCGTGCGTCAGGCCCCTATCATATCATCAGCCCCTATGTTTCTCGAAGAACCCGGAGTCACAAGAACGTTGACTTTAGTGCGTCCCAGCGAGCCAAAAATATTATCCCGGATGCACCCGGGAGATCCAGTCAAAATAGCTCCCCGACAGCATTGTGTAGCGGTAACTACAATTTCAGGTCACAACCTAGGACGGCTTCCCGAAGATCTAGCTGCCAGAATGCAACAATTTATCAAAGCTGGTTCAACTTTTACAGCTTGGGTAAGATCGGCCGAATCTGCTAATTTAAAGATTTTTATAAGGGAAAGTAGCAGAGCCTTCAAATTCAAGGATACTCCTCCATTTCCCATGACGGAAAAGCTCACTTATGCTGCATTCACTCCTCCTGAGTTGGTTCACACAGAAAAACCGGATGTATCCTCCACAGAGGAACAAGACCAAGCGATTATGAAGAGTGGTGAAGATATAGAGCCGGAAGAATCAACCGAACAATAATTTGGCAATATCCTGACCTAATTCTATTTTTATATCCAAGTCCAGTTTTTCATCAAATACCTCTTCACAACCAAATGTCTTATTAATATGGCGATATCCTGACAATTTGGCGGTCGTGGGTGAGACAAATATCCGGCATTTGGTCAAATTGTCGTTTGTGGAAGTAAGTTGTCTGACTCTTATTCCCATCGATTCCAACATTCGCGCACTCCTTGCTCCCAATCCGCTAATCGATGTAGAGTTGACCAGGCTTACAGCCAGCCCTTGTTTTATTATTTCTGTCGATGCAAACCAATCTTGACCCTTGAGATACCAATGCGGTGTCAGGTGGTATTGCTCTACCCCGTCAGTAGTTTTTTGGAGAGTAATCAAACCGGTATCTACTAAATTAATTGATTTTAATACACTGGTACGTTTGTGATTATAATATCTAGTCTTGTCCCAAATACTCAAATCGTCAAAGTGGTATAAGTTGACAATAGCCAAATGCCATTCTAGAGATTTTGTAATCCACGTACGTGTCCCGGCTTTACTGATTTTAGAGGCAAGCCAAGTACCTCGTCCCGCAACCGACTCTATCTCCAGGTTATCAGGTAAAAAAACATTTATCAATTCGTCAGTCACAGGATCAAGACTGGTCAAAACAAGAGGGTTAAGACTATAATATATCAATCGGCTATTATCCCGCCAGAGACGCTTTTGGAAGCTTATTATTCCAATTGTCAGTAACACAATTGTGATAATTAGGCTACAAATTTTTAGCATGAAGTTTTCCTCGCCTGACAATATAATCTTTGTTTAATCCGCGGTTCTCAAACAATGTTGCCAAATATTCCCCTCCCATGCTGTGTGGAATTATGACCAAGTCTGCTCCGGCTGAATATAGCTTTTGGGCATCATTAGTATCTCCCGCAACTATGATAGAAATCGGAGGATTTTTGGATTTACCAATAAAACTCAATAGTAATAAGTTGTCATCACAATCTGACACAGTCGAGACTACCAGCTCAGCGTGGGTCAGTCCCAAGCTTTCATAAAGACCTTCGTCTGACATATCACCAAAGACCGATTGGACACCAGAAATTAATTTTAATTTCTCAGTTACCTCAGGATCAAAATCGACAATCAGTAATGGCTTTTTGAGTGTTTCCAGAACCGGTCTTATAATATTTCCAATTCTATTGTGTCCAAACATGACAATATGACCGCTCGGAACAGGGGTTTTACTCAGACTATGGTTCTTTTTGTGTTCCATCCATGTCAAAAACGGGGCGACTAAAGAATAAATTTTATTTGCTCCTTGGGATAGATAATTACTAGAAATCATGGTAATAATTCCAACCATCGAGACGACGGTCAGAATACTGCTATCGGCCTGATTGGTACGAATTGCCAGCGCGGCCAATAATAGGGAGAATTCCGAAACTTGAGAAAGAGCCAACCCCGTCATATAAGCCACCCTTGCACCATAACCTTGAAATAGTAAAATACTTATGACCACAATGGGTTTAAGTGTTAGGACAAAAACGGAAAGTAAAACAGCAATCAACCAATTTGAGCTGATCTGGGCGATGGACACTCCAGCACCGAGTGAAATAAAAAACAAGGTCAGGAAAAAATCACGCAACGGGCGGATACGGGCCGAAATCTGCAAGTGCTCTGACGACCCAGCCAGAGCAAGACCTGCTAAAAAACCACCTATCTCGGCAGTAAAACCGATTAGAGGCGATGAAACCAAAGCAGCTACCGCCAGGCACCAGGCAAGGGTACCCACAAACAATAATTCTGTCGATTGTCCAAGCCAGGCTGTAACTTTGGGCATGATGCGAACCACTACAAACGAAAAAATCGAAACCAAAACTATACCTTTGATTCCTGTCAAGACAAAATTTCCAGATCCTGCCAAAAATATCATGGCTCCTATGGCCACAAAATCCTGGACCAAGAGAATTCCTACTGTCAGCTTGCCATATAGGCTTGCCAAATCTTTTCTTTCGGTCAAGAGTTTTACGACAACAATAGTACTGCTAAAGGCAAGGCCAAGCCCTATATATGCCGATCCCGAAATCCAAGTGCCAAGGCCAAATGTAAACAAAACTTGGGCGATTCCCGAAAACATGGCTGTTTTCCCCACTTGCTTTAGTTCAGATATTGGCAGCTCAAGACCGACTAAAAATAAAAGGAGAGTCACACCTAACTGGCCTGAGAAACCCAACAATTCATGGACATTGGCCAGTCTTGTAAAGCCAAGAGCCGAAAGGATAATGCCAGATATGGCATAACCCAAAAGTAACGGCTGTTTAAACAGCCTGGCAATTACCCCGCCAATCGCAGCAGCAGTAGCCAGTACAGCCAATCCTTCAAAAATGGACATTAATCTAGTGTAGCATAGATTGAAGATTCTCTGGAAAATCTGAAGTATAAATTACTTCCTGATTTGAAATTGGGTGTATGAAAGTTAGGGATTTGGCGTGGAGAAATAGGCGGGGGCAGAATTTTAAATCTTCAGATAGTGATTTTTGCCAGCCGTATATTGGGTCTGAGACAATGGGATGATGGAGGTGCTGCATGTGAACACGAAGTTGATGAGTTCGCCCAGTGTGTGGTGATAATTCCAACAATGAAAATTGTAAATTGAAAATTGTAAATTCGCGGATGACCTTCCATTCGGTAATCGCAGTACGTGACAGATTTGTGGATACTGCAAATTTGCGAGAATCTTTGGGATGGCGGTCAATGGGAGCAGAAATTATTCCAGATGACTCGGACATCTTTCCATGAACAAGAGCCCAATAAGTTTTCTTTGTAGTGCGCTCGAGAAATTGCAATTTTAGTTTTTCATATGCTTCTTCTGTCTTGGCCAAAACCATCACTCCACTAGTATCTTTATCCAGTCTATGCACTATCCCCCCTTTTTGTGCAAACTCACTTTCTAATTTCCAATTTCTATTTTCTAATTTCTTTTGAAACCAGGATTGGACTGTTTCAGATCTTACAGTATTGGCATTGTTTACTATCACTACATAGGGCTTATCAATCACGCAGATTGCCTCATCTTCGAAGATAATAATATTGTCATTCATAGGCATACGATGGTCATACAATAGTCATTCATTGTCCATATTTTGAAAAATATTTTTGGACAGCTAGTATATCTCTATTAAAAAGTTCTTTTGAATTAGGATGTGTTCTGACATCAATTGACTGAGGAAAATCAATAATATATGGATTGTCCTTCCACCAAAGTATATTATATTCAGAAAGGTCTGCATGTACTATACCAGAGTTCCAAAAAAGTTCCATGTTTTTTAGTATTAAATCCTTGGTTCTCATTGCCTCGTCAGTGCTTAAACGGATATCACACAGTCGTGGTGCTACCGTAAATTCATCGCCTAACAATTCCATAAAAATCGCATCTTCTACTTGCAAAATCGGTTTGGGAATCATAGCTCCATTATTGAATAATTTTTCCAACATAAAAAATTCTCTTTTAACCCAATTTTTGTGTTTCAACTTCTTTGCGAATTTATTATTTTTTGCGACTGCCTTTCTTTCCGAAAGTCTTTTATAAAATTTGCCCGTCAAATACTCGCTTGTGTTTTTAAAATTTATTTCTTCGGGATTTTTATAAACTTTCATCGCGACCAGTTGATCATCCAATATTACTCTATAAACAGTTTCCTCTTTCCCCGACTTTATATTCGAAAATATTTCGATTTTATGACCTAATTTACTCACCTGTTCAATAATATTATTGAGACCATCGTATGCCAACTGCATGCCCATCGTATGACCATTGTATGACTTGCCTGCCATTTTTATTGTTTGCCTATTGAGCTAATAAAATTATTCAACTTCACAGATAAATTATTTAATTTGATAAAAAGATCGTTTTTCTCTGACTCTGAAATATACTCCATTCTATATGCTATTTCCAAAAAATGTTTGACTTCAAAAAGTGAACCCCTGGAATGATAAAAGAAAACTAATTTGTCTTTAAAGAAGTATCTTCCAAACCCTTCAGCTATATTTGCCCCAATTGAAGTCACTGCTCGCTTTAACTGATCAACAATTCCATAAGTTTCTTCCTTGGGAAATTTTTTGGTCAGTTGATACACATCAATTGCAACTTCAACCGAAATTTTGTATATCTCTAAGTCTTCATATCTATTTACCATCGTATGCCCATTGTATGCCAATTGTATGACTACTGCATGACTATCGTATGACGAATTTACTTCTCCTTGAGTTTTTCGCAAGATACACAAAGTGTACTCTCCGGCATGATCATTAGGCGGTCAGTATCAATAAACTTGCCACAGCGCTCGCAGAGTCCATATTTACCTATTTTTATTCTAGCCATGGCCTTACGAATCTGTATAATACTTCTATCCATTGCCTGTTTGAGAGCAGACACACGCATATGGCCTATTTGCTCTGCTGCATCTGTATCCACAGCAGCGTTGTCATCGACTCTTGACCGATCGGAAAAAGGGTCTTCTACATCGAGCTCAGCTTTGCGCTTCTCAAGCTTTGTTAACTCTTCATCCAAGTGATGTTTTACAGGTTCTAGTATCTCTTTGGGATATGTTACTGGTTTGGTGCTTTTCTTTGTGGCCATACGAATTTATAACCCGAAAGTAAATAAATTGCAACTAGACAAATGGAAAGCATCCAGACTCCTATCCATTGGTCAAGAGTTAAGCTTCCCAAGTATACGCCTGTGGGACTGAGAAAAGCAATAATTATCCGTACTACACTCCAGCCGGCCAATCCCACCAGCCCCACCAATCCCGGCTTTCCGCTCTTGTACCAGGTAAATTGTCTATAAAATCGTTTGAGCAACATCACTCCAATATAGATTATTACGAGTGGCCACAAAGGTATAGCAAAAGCTCCCACCAACAGACCGCAAGGGACCAGGACATCTAGCCATTCACCGATATTCCAGCGGTGCTTTTTGGACCACCAAATCAAAAGGATGAGTGTTGGAAACATTATTCCCCATTCACGTACCAAGAGAGCGTATCCAGCAATCAACCCTACCAGTCCAAGCAAACTCATAAAGGTCAATATTTCTTCTTCATCATAATCATTTTTCAAATTTTTCCAAGCTACATAGGTAGTCCAGAGAAATCCTAAAGCCAGAATTGCAGTTTTCAATCCTATCATGCTAAAATAATAACACAATGTTAGAGTTACCTCATGTCCTAGTTGGTGCGGCCATTGGAGTAACCGTTTCCAATCCGGTTTTGTCTTTGCCATTGGCGCTTTTTTCTCACTTTGCTACTGATTATCTCCCACACTGGAACCCACATATCAATACTGAAATTAAAAAATATGGATCAATTACCAAGAAATCACTTCTCATTCTAGCCGCCGATTCAGGCGGCGCTTTAGTTTTGGGATCGTCAATAGCTTTTCTCAAATCTCAATCTCTATCTCAGTTTGTTGTTGTCATGGCTTGTTGCTTATTATCCGTTCTTCCCGATGTTCTGGAAATTCCTTACTATTTCTTTAAACAAAAAATTGTCTGGATGGAAAAGCTTATCGATTTCCAGCGGTCTCATCAGTGGAATGTTCCGGCTTTGTGGGGAGTACTAGCTCAAATTATCGTCTCTCTAGGCGCTCTCTTCATCATTTTTATTTAACTCTTTCCGCATAATTGCCATCCCTAGTATCAATAATTATTTTCTCCCCTTCATTAATAAATAACGGCACGCGGACTGTCATACCGTTGTCCAAGACTGCCGACTTGTACATATTGGCAGCAGAGTTTCCCTTGATCCCAGGATCAGTCTCGGCAACTGTAAATTCCATTTTTGGAGGAAGCTCTATCCAAAGTGGCCGGTCTTCCCAAAACAAAATATTGACCAGGACTGTTTCTTTCAAATATTTTGCGTTATCTTCCAATATCGAACTTCCAACTTCAATTTGTCCGAAATCTTTAGGATCCATAAAGACAAAGTTTTGACCATCTTTGTAGAGAAATTGCATAGGCCGTCTGGAAGTATTGGCTTCTTCGACTTTAGCCGAATTGACAAAACTTTTGTCTGTGGTTGCCCCGGTTAATAAATTTTTGGCTTTGATTTTAATCGTCGCCGACCCCCGCCCCATCTTGATATGCTCGTATTTAAGGGTAATATACAGCTGCCCATCCATCAAAAAGGTCATGCCGTTTCTAAGATCTTGTACATTTAGCATTGCCATATCGTACGTTATTTTAGCACAAAAATTACTGTTTTTTTGTGCTTACTGTCCAGAAGTAAACTAAATTTGTCTTTAGTATCCACGATACTGATTGAAATATGTAATTCTTCAGATCCAAGTTTTAGCGACAATTTTGTATCCCATGTTTTTACAGTAATTCCTCCCACTCCTTTCGCCCAAGAGCCAGTAAGTTTGCTTTTATTTAATCCAAGAATTGGTAGTAAATGTTCTGGTACGGTTGTTATATCAGCACCAGTATCGACTAGAAATTTTAGTGTATCTGACATTGGGTTCCGGAAGCCAACCTATCGTTAGATCGGCCCGCTCCCCAATTTTTTTAAACAATATATCTATTCTTTTGGAATGGGCCAAAATTTTACCCTTTTTATCTTCCAGAGTATACCCAGCGCCGTATTTCTTTATTAATGGTGCGAGATTTCTTGGCTTCATATTTTTATTATACACCCACTTTGCAATCAATTTAAAACAGGTTAAAATATATGAATTGTCGGGGTGCTGAAATGGTATACAGTTCAGTCTCAAAAACTGATGAGCCGAAACGCTCGTGCGGGTTCGAGTCCCGCTCCCGACACAATGAAAATATTTGGTTGGATTGGAAAATTTGTTTGGTGGATTGTGAAATCGATAATCGGCTTTGTGGTAATGAATATCATTATTACGATATTGATAATTGTCTTGGTCTGGAAATTTGTTCTTCCCCATACACCAGACGGTTATCAGCCAAGCGTCAGTGAGATCCAAAAAGCTTATGAGACTTTTTCAGATTTATCATCTGGAAAAACGAAGCTTACTCCCGAGCAAAATATCAAGCTGGCACCACTGGCTGCAGACATCGACAATCCTGCCAATCTGGCAAAGGCTCTAAATATTATTGATCCAGTCACTTTCAAAAATGTCGACTATTGGACATTGCTTCTTGCCAAGATTTTCCCCTTACTTACTAAATACAACCTCATTCAAATCAAATGACAGACTTCTTTTTTATCTTAATCGGTGTAGTTTATGTATTTTCATTATCTATTATAGACTCGCTCGTTAATAGACTAATTTTTCGAGAAAACCATAAACTATCTTATTTTTCAATAATAAAACAAAGAATTTATAAAAGGTCGGAATGGGTTGTTTACTGCACTTTGTTTCTTATAGTGTTACCAGTACTTTTACCTATTGCCATTGCTTATCAAACCGGAGGATTAAATTATATTTTGGGATATATTTTTATTTTGTCTGTAGTGGAATGGGATATGATCTTTGGAAAATTAGTATTCAATGATTGGTTTGGTGATTTGCCCAGTATCTGTCTACCCAAAATTGGTTGGATACGTTTTAAACTTTGGCCAACGGTATTAGCCAGATTATTTGTAGCTCTATCTATTCTCTTCTTTTTCCTTCTACAGAATAAAATCTGATCCGGTCGCCACGGAAGCGAAGCTTGATCGAGCGAAGTGGTCCGTTTCGGTGCTTGGCAATATCTAGTGTCATGTTTTCAACAGATTCTTCATCCTCGCGCCACATAAACATGACCACATCCGCATCCTGCTCGATGGCTCCGGAGTTATGAACATATATATCATTTGCCACAAAATTGTGGGTACCTTCTACCTGGAGATCATAAACTTCCTCCGTTTTTCCCGAAGTAATAGATAAGATTTTATCCCAATATATTCCTGAATCTGCTAAATTCCATATATCCTGGTCGTCCAGAAAACTCGCTATCCTAATCATTCGTTCTCTGCTAATTCCGCTTTTAAACAAAGACGAGCCACAATAAGACATATGTAACAACTTTGCGAACCTCCGCCAGGTTATTTTTTTGAACTTTCTGACACGATCAATAATTGTCCATGCCTGCTTTGGAATAATATCTAGATTTGGATTAGATTTTATATTAGCCAAAATTGATTTAACTTTCTGTATTTTTGCGAAACGGTCCGCAAACCCACCTATATCATCTGCAAATTTCAATTGCATTTCTCGGCTTTCCACACATACATGATATCCATCTTTATATCCCTTTTTCTTATTTACATGAATGTTTGACAAAATACCACACCGCAATAACAGAGATTGGATATTCCCGGCTAATATTCTACTTGCTGAGGCATAATAAATACTTATCCGTGTTTGATTTTGATTAATCCACACGCAACCATCGGTTGCCCAAATATGTCGTAAAAATACTCTTATATCTTCAAGGGGTAACATAAAGACCTCCTTGGGTACAAATCTTTGAGGAGACCGCAATCCCCAAATTCCCAAGTCATCCAACCACTGAACCATGGGATTTCTATAATTCTTACTGACCCGCCTTTCGCTAGTAAAATATACTTGGTACCAAGTCCGTTCCTTTGTAATTCGAATTTTTACCTTAAAGGAATCTTTGGCATCCTTACTTACTTGCTTTAAATTTTCCTGGTTGATTGACGTATATTGCAATATCCGTCTAGGGATAAAACCACCATCGCCCAACATGTGACCTAAAAGTCTTATTTTAGCTGCAGTGTTCAATAATTTAGGTCTAGCAATCGTAGTTTGTGGTACATGTCGAGGTATAGCAATATAATCGTTTGGCTTAATATTTATTAATTCTCGCCAACCACTTAGAGTGTAAAAAGGGTGATTATTTGAGCAACGAATATTTCGGCCTGATTGAGTGGCCAACGTGTAGATTTTTTTCTTACCACTTACTATAGCCGTTCTTACACTGGATATTTTTAATTTTAAATCGTCTCCAAGGGAAAATACTTTAAACCCACTTTTACCAACCAAATCTTTAATTGAATATGATTCGCCTGTGTCTGCTTTGGTAATAAGCGTATCTCCAGCTAAGCACTCACGCAGATCCGCCAGTTGGGGCTTTTTTATTCCCCGTTGCTCTACCTGACGCGAAAGCTGGGAAAGAGCAAGAACGGGAATTTTTAATTCACGGGCGAGATTTTTTAAGCCTTGGGAAATTTCTGAGACTTCCTGGACTCTGTTGTCCATGTTTCGTGAGGGCCTGGCCAGCTGAAGATAATCCACCACTATTAATTTCAGACCATGTTCTGCTTGGAGTCTCCTGGCTTTGGTCCGCATTTCAAGAATAGACATTCCCGGAGTATCGTCAATATAGAGTGGTGTATCGTATAGCTCACCCATGGCATCAGATAGCTTGGTAAATTCATCTTCCTCCAGATGCCCCGTCTTTAGTTTCCAGGCATCAATATCAGCCTGAGCCACAAGCAATCGATCCATCAATTCTTCCTTACTCATTTCAAGTGAGAAAAATCCCACCGGTAATTTCTGACCGAAGGCAGCATTCCGACAGATATTCAAGGCCAGGGCGGTATTGTGGACAATAATGTCATTTGCCACAAAATTGTGAAAATTATCAACTACTAAATCATAGACCGGCTTATTTCCAATTGATTTTATACTCACCACCTGATCCCAATAAATATCACTCTCGGCAAATTTTAATAAAATTGTTGAATCCAAGGCAAGGGCAATCTCTTTTAGGGTTTCCCTGCGTAAATTTCTCCTATAGACATGTATATTGTGAGACAACGGTCTACCCATCCGCGCATAAATTTCTCTCCACGCCAAGTCTCCTTTTTCTTTTAATACGAGTTTCCATATTTCTCTGGGAAGAGTATCCTTGATCCAATTCTTTTGCGTTATTGTTGACTTAGCCTTTTTTACCAATTTTATTAATTTTGCTTCTTTACCAAATATCCCGATTTCCGTGGCGAACGTTGTTATGTCTTGACTATTTAATATTTCTACCTCAAACGCACGTTTGAAATTTCCTCGATATCTAATATTCTTTTCTCTTAACCTGGCGACTATTCCAAACCTGAGTAGTAAATGTTTTACTTGTTCAGCAAGAATTGAGGAAGACGAGGCAAAGCTAATACGACCCGCTCCTTTAACCCGATTTAGCATTACACAGCCTTCGCATGCATATAGTCTATTTAAAAAAATACTCAAACTTGTCTTATTTAGAGTTAGCACCTCAGAAGGAATCTCTTTATCAACTGACAATTTTCCCATAATTCCAATCTGTTCTAACCATTTGGTCACCGGATTGATGCGATCAACGACTATTGGCCTTGTGCCAAATAAACCTTCAATTTTCTTAGATGTTTGTAATCCGGGAAGTGATTTGCCTGCTACCCAGAGAGAAACCAACGCCGGGCTAACCCCAACATGAGTAGCCAGATGTTTTTGTGACCATTTGTTTAATTTTATCCACTTCTTGATATGCAAAGCAAAGGTTTTTTGTTGCGTCGCGCGGTATTGATCTTTATTTTTAATGACCAATGTCGGGGTTCGTTTCCTGATTTCACTTTGCTTTTCAAGCTTTACCACTACATTACCAAATTTTCTGACCGATTTGGTAAATTCAAACAATAATCGTGGATTAGTATTGCTAAATCTCGGTGTAGTATTGGTCAAGCTACCATCACCCATAAAATAAGCCAAACTCTTAATTTGCCAATCAGGCCAAGAATTATTACCAAAACATTCAAGCTTTCGGGGTACTGCTATTTTTTCACCTATTTCTAATTTTTCCAGACTTTTCCAACCCGAAATAGTTAATAGCGGGTGAATAGCGGTAGCCTCAAGCTTGTTACCTAGGTTCGTTTTCATTTCATAAACCGGCTTTACGCCATCATCAACAAAATTTGCAGGGGATACTGGCTCTAGTTTAAGATCTGCATTTAATGCCAATATCTCACCCTTTTTACTTGAGACTAAATCAATTATTTTTTTTCTTTCTCCTGTTCTTGGATCTATAATTAAAGTGTTACCGGTCACACACTTTCCAATTCCCGGTCTGGCCGCTAAGATCAGTAAGTTGGAATCCTGCATGCCGGCCAGAGTATCGTCAAGATCGATAAAACCCGTGGCTACTCCGCGCAGACTGCCTGCCGACTTATGAAGTTCATCTAGCCTGTCAAAAGACTGAGCCAAAATGTCCTTGACCGGGATAAAGACTTGGGACAGGTGCTGTTGGGATAGCGAAAATACTTGTGACTCAGCCGAATCCAATATTTGCTTTATATCTTGTGATTCGTCAAATCCCATATCCATGAGGTTGCCGGCAGCTTGGATCAATGTTCTCTTGGTGTAATTGTCTTTGACCAAATGACCATAAGTCGAAGCATGGGAGGCAGTAGGCACTGAATTGACTAGTTCTTTGAGATAATCCAGCTCTCCATTTAATTTTTCGGATACGGTAATGACATCGACGGGTTCGCGATTTTGATAAAGATCAATCACTGCCCTAAATATTTTTTGATGGCGGTCTTCATAAAAGTGCTCGGGGCGTAAAAATTCGACCACGGCCACCACGGCATCACGATCCAGAAGTACCGAACCCAAGACTGATCTTTCTGCTTCTTTGGAATGCGGAGGTACGCGAAGTTTGCTGTCCATGTCCACAATCTACTACTTTGATGTCAAAACCACAACCTGCAAATCGGCAGGGAGCTTATCTTTGGTTATCGAATACTTGGGTAATCCCTCATCACCATTTGTCACGACGACCCAAGGATCAGTCTGCTTAGCCAGATCTGGATTTGGTCCGGCAGATATATCGATAGATCCCAAAGTATCGATTATTTCTGATGTCAATTTTTCACTTGCGAGATTTGGCAATACACAAATTCGAAGCCCTTCTATTTCTACGACAAATAAATTTTTTTCCTCATAAAGATTGCAGACGACTGACACTCCTCCGGCTTCATACTCACCCGGGGCTTCTATTTGAAAGGTGGATCCGTCGGATCTTGTGATGACAACGAAGTCGTCCACTTCAGCCGACGCGGTCTTGCCTTTGATTTTTAATTTACCTTTGAAATATAAAATATCCATATGTCAACTTGACAATCGTATCACAATTGGGTATCCTCTGGCTACTATGAAGAAAGAAGTACTCTTGGCAATCGGAGTTGGTTTTGGGTTGGGTCTTGTGATTACCTTTGGAATTTGGACAGCCAACAAAAGCCTTAAGAGAGCAAATACCACCAAGACTATGACTTCAGTACCCACTCCCTCACCTCTTGTGGTCTCAGCCACACCAGTGCCCTCTCCTATTCCTAGTACTACACTTATGATTACAGCTCCAGAGGATGAATCATTGGTGGCTACAAATACTATTAACATTACTGGCAAAGCTCAACCAAAATCAATTATTAGTGTAGCTTTTGAAGAAGGTGAAATGCTGGCCGAAGCGGACGCTAATGGCAATTTTACTATTGGAGTGGATTTGATTGGTGGTTATAATACTCTATTTGTAACTGCGATTGATCCAGTTACTGGTGTAGAATCTACAAAGACTTTAATTGTTACCTATTCTACTGCAAAAATATGATATTAAATATTATTTTATCGACAGTTTTATTAGCCCAAGCTACATCGACACCGTCAGCTCTTCGAGAGGCTGTCAAGGATCAAGTGGCAGCGGAGGTTGCGGCTATCGCTCAGACCAAGGTTAGACGCGCATATGTTGGCACAATTACTTCCAAAACCGAAGCTGGTTTTGTGATGGACAATCACAGAAATGAATCCCGAAATATTACGACTACTGCCGAAGCGACGATCAAAAATGCGACCAAGGATCTGACACTCAAAGATTTGAAAACCGGTGATTTTGTCATTGCCATGGGAGATGCCGATGCAAAAAACAATTTGTTAGCCAAGAGAATTTTGCTCGTCACCAAGTCTGCCGAAGACAAACGCAAGACCATGATGTTTACAGTCACCAAGACTACTGCCACCTTGATCACGGCCGAAAACCTCAAGAAAGAAGCTTGGACTGTCAAAATTACTTCTGATACTTCGTTTACTGGTAAAACCAAAGTAACAGATATAGTCACTGGCGACAAGATTGCAGTAGTTGGCTCTACTGCCTCCACTGCCTCAACTTTCAATGCTCTCAAAATCCACAAGTTGACAAAATAAAACTATCGGTCTATACTACCCCTACAATTTATAAATCCGTATGCATGGGAGTCACGATCCCAAAGGAGTCCCGCAAAATCGGGAACAGAAGTCAATTTGATGCCTCTCGTTTCTTTGGAATGAGAGGCTTTTATTTATTCTCCCTTGTGGAGCTGAAAATGGGAGTTCGATTCTCCTCGGAAAAGCATATATGCCTAGACTTTGCGTGGACTTTATAAAAAATACGCTTATCCAATATTTTGAGAATAAGGATTTAAAAATTGGGCACAAATAGTTAGTTGGAATGATATAGTTAGTTGTTAGATAACGATACGTTAGTATGATATACTAACGATCATGCAAATCAAATTACACAAGAACGCCAAGACAACTTACGCAATACGGAAAGAGATTAGAATCTCTTTCCAAAGTATAGCTGTCCTTGCCAGAAAATACAAT
>JACRNA010000015.1 GCA_016219445.1 Candidatus Amesbacteria bacterium | reverse complement strand
ATGTAGCTATTTAGTGAGTGGGGAAGGGCTGGGCATGGCATTTATGCTTTCTGTCGAGGAAATAAGTATTCCAATTTGAAAAGGGATAATCAAAACTTGTAAAGAGAAGTGAATTCAGCTAGATTTAGTACTTGACAAAAAGTGCTACTTTATGTATAGTACCAGTATGAGGAGAAAGCTCTATACCAAGATCTTGACTAAAATAGAGGAGCCAGAAGCAATCGTGGTCACGGGAATGAGGAGAGTAGGAAAGACCACTTTAATAAAACAAGTTTATGAAAGCTTGGAATCAGCCAACAAGATATTTTTGGATTTGGAGAATCCCGTAGTCCAAAAATATTTTGAAAATGAAAATTATGATTCTATAAAATATCAATTTGAAGTTTTGGGAATACGGTCGGATCAAAAAGCCTTTGTTTTTTTGGACGAGATCCAAATGGTAAAAAATGCTCCATCGGTGGTCAAGTATTTGATTGATCATTATAATTGGAAATTTTTCTTGACGGGATCGAGCAGTTTTTATTTGAAAAATTTATTTTCTGAAAGCCTGGCTGGAAGAAAAAGTATATTTGAATTGTTCCCTCTGGACTTTGAAGAATTTTTACTACTGAAGGGTAGTTCACTCAAGATTCCCAAACATGTAAACAAACCGATCTATCAAACTTTTGAACCGTTGTATCGGGAATTTGTAGAATTTGGGGGATTCCCGGGAGTAATTAATAAAAAGTCCCAAGAGGAAAAAACTGAGGCTTTAAGTGAAATCTTTACGTCTTACTACAATAAAGAAGTACTGGGAATCGGGGGATTTAAAAACAATCAGGTGATCCGTGATCTGATGTTGCTTCTTGCCAACCGAGTGGGGAGTAAAGTGGATGTGCAAAAATTGGCAACAGAATTGGGAGTAACGCGCGTAACAATAAATGAATATCTGGCTTTTCTCGAAGGGACCTATTTTGTATTTTCTGTCAACCCCTTTTCGACTGATCGCGATGTCGAAATAAGAGGAGCAAAAAAGATCTATTTTTGTGATAGTGGACTTGCTAGGATATTGGGTAAAACGGACCCAGGGCAATTATTTGAAAATGCAATCTTTCAACAACTGAAAAATAAAGGACAAATAAATTATTATCAGCGAAAAAGCGGTGTAGAAGTGGATTTTGTCTTAAATGAGTCGAGTGGGTGGGAGATAAAAACGAAGGCGAGCGGTCGTGATATAGAGAAAACTTATGTTTTAATAAAAGATATCGGACTACAAGATTCCAAGGTGGTATCTTTTGATTACACAACGGCTGATGTAATTTATGGATTTCAAATATAGAGTGTATAATTTAACCAATGCCCAAGAGAATAATAATATTTGGCATATTACTGATAGTGATACTGGTGCATAGAAGCTGGAGTGATATGTGGCTTACAGTGGGGTGGATATTGGGCTACTTTGCCACAGAACTGGATCAGATTTTCTATGCTACAGTCTGCAATCCCCACGAATTGTCCTGTCAAAGAGTCCAATCCGAGATTGCCAAGAGAGACTGGAAAAATGCCTGGAGAATGCTCCAAGACTCAAAAAGCGAACGGACAAAATTGCCGATACATAATATAGTGACGGGATTGGTCTTGGGAATTCTGGGAGTGTGGCTTGTAACCAGCAGTCTAAGTATTTTGGCTTCGGGATTGGTAATTTCACTTGGTATCAAACTTTTCTTGGAATTTACCCTCGACAAAAATCAAATTGATTGGTATTGGCTTATGCCCAAGCCCCTGAGACTCAAGGAAATTTGGGCATTAATTTTGGTCTTGCAATTGTGGTTGCTTGTGAGATAATTTTTGAGTTATGGCAACACTAAACTTAACAAAGACTGATTTTGACCAAAAAACTAAAACTGGAGTGGCTCTGGTAGACTTTTGGGCCGAGTGGTGTGGACCATGTAAAATGGCAGGACCGGTCATAGATGAATTGGCCACTGAGTATTCTGGAAAGATGGTAGTCGGCAAAGTCGATGTTGACCATGAGCAAGAGCTCGCTGGCAAATATGGAGTCATGAGCATCCCCACGGTCATTTTGTTTAAAGATGGAGTGGAGGTGGGGAGGCAAGTTGGGTTTGCTGGAAAACAGGGCTATTTGGATCTCCTAAAAAAGGTCATGCAATAGGCATACGGTTGGCATACAATGGTCATACGATGGTAAACAGATATGAAGATTTGGAGATTTATCAAATCTCGGTTGAGATTGCGATTGAAGTGTATAAATTAACCAAAAGATTTCCCAAGGAAGAAACTTATGGGATTGTGGATCAATTGAAACGTGCCGTTACCTCGATTGGAGCGAATATGGCAGAGGGATTCGGCAGATTTTATTACAAAGATAAATTGGTATTCTTCTATCACTCCCGAGGCTCATTGTTTGAAGTGCAACACTTCCTAGAAATTTCTTACCGAATAGGTTATATTACAGAAGAAGAGAAAACTAATCTCTTTTCAAAACTAAATAACTTATCGGTTAAATTAAATAATTTTATAAGTTCTATAGGTAAACAGGGAACTTGAATGGTCATGCAATAGGCATACTATTGTCATATAATTGACCCATGGATGCACAATTGACAGAAGAGGAAAAAAGATTAGTTGAATACTCAAAAGAAGCTATTGTTAAATACAATAAAATTCGGCATGCTAAAAACGGCATAGATACCCTATATGCATTTTTAATGTCGGAAAGTGGAAAAATTTACGACGGGGCAGCCTTTGAACCCAACCTAAGTCATGCTTCGTTTTGTGGTGAAAGACATGCAATTTCGAATATGGTGTTACAAGAGTCATACAAAGCCAAAATAAAAAGCATAGTCGTAGCTGATCCGGTACCAGATATACAATCAAGAGGGACACCTCCTTGTGGGACTTGCAGACATCTTATTTGGTCATTTGGTTCTCCAGATACTTCCGTTATTCTTATGCAATATATTCAGGGAAAAAACGGTTGGATCTTTCCCAAGTTGGAAAAATTTAAGATTTCTGATTTTTATCCTCTTCCATATGAACCAAAAGAAGGTCTTTGGGATAATTGGGAACCAAAATAAAAACAATGAATGACTACTGTATGACTATCATATGACTATGAATGACAAAAAAAATTATGACGTAATAATAATTGGTTCGGGTCCCGCAGGACTTACTGCTGGGATTTATACGGCCAGGGCAAACCTGAAAACTTTGTGTATTGCCGGAAACATCTGGGGAGGGCAACTGATGCAGACCACACTTGTCGAAAACTTTCCTGGGTTTCCCGATGGCATCCAAGGACCAGATCTGATGATGAATATGCGCAAACAAGCTGAAAAAATGGGAGTGGAATTTGTCGATAAAAATGTGGAGAAAGTCGATGTCTCAAAGCTCACGGTCGGTCAATATTCAGCCAGAGCAATTATTGTTGCTACCGGAGCCGAGTTTAAATGGTTGGGATTACCCTCCGAACAAAAACTAATCGGCCGGGGAGTCTCGGCCTGCGCTACTTGTGATGCCGCCTTTTTTAAAGATAATAAAGTGGTCGTTGTGGGCGGGGGCGATGCTGCCATGGAAGAAGCTTTGTATTTAACTAAGTTTGTTAGCTCGTTGATCATTGTTCACAGAAGAGACACTTTTCGTGCTAGTAAAATCATGCAAGACAGAGTATTAAATAACCCAAAAATTAAAATTTTATTTAATACTGAGGTCAAAGAAATATTTGGTGAGGATAAAGTAACCGGAGTACAATTAATGACTACCAATGACAATCGAATGACAACGTATGACTGCTCTGGTGTCTTTGTGGCGATTGGCCATACTCCGGCGACAAAAATATTTGAAGGGCAAA
This sequence comes from Candidatus Amesbacteria bacterium, assembly GCA_016219445.1. Classification (GTDB taxonomy): domain Bacteria; phylum Patescibacteriota; class Microgenomatia; order CAZETR01; family Amesbacteraceae; genus JACRNA01. Next base: position 2,899 of record JACRNA010000015.1, on the reverse strand, counting down.
TAAAACTGGATGCCAAGGGATATGCACTCAAAGAGCAAGAAACCAAGGGAATATTTATAGCAGGAGACGTCCATGATCATAAATACCGTCAGGCGATTACAGCTGCTGGCTATGGCTGTGAAGCGGCACTTGACGCAGAGCGTTACTTATCAGAGAATAGATGACATGGCAGTTAAGAAAGTAACACAATCAACAGTAGTTCCCCAAAAAAGCCTGACGGAGAAAGCAGCGCCCTTTATGATGTTTGGAGGTAGGTAAAAAATCGGTCGTGGATTCAGATACCGCTCAAGGCGCTCAATACGTAGTCAATGGAACACCCGCTTTCTTTATCAATGGTAGATTAGTCTCGGGTGCCCAACCTTTTTCGGAATTTAAAAAGATAATTGACGAAGAATTGACGGGTGGTCAAAATAAAGCTACGGATCCAAGAGTAAAAGTGGAACTGGGAAATGCTCCCACCCAAGGAAAGTCTGACGCTCCAGTCGTGGTAATAGAATTTTCTGATTTTCAGTGTCCATTTTGCAATAGAGCTCTGCCAACAATCAAACAAGTCTTGAGTGAATATAAAGATAAAGTACTCTTTGCCTATAAGCATTTTCCTCTGACCCAAATTCACCCACTGGCACAAAAAGCCGCAGAAGCCTCTGAGTGCGCCCGCGATCAAGGTAAATTTTGGGAATTTCATGATCAACTTTTTGCCACTCAACAGGAGTGGAGCAGCCTACAATAGAAATAGACATGATATAATAATAGGTATGGATACGGCTACAGTTTCTACCCACGATTTAAATACGCTTTTTCTTTACCGGGAGGTTGTTGCTATGCGCAAAAATTTGGACGACCTCTGTATAAGATTGACAAAAGTAATTTCTCAACAACAGATAAAAAAAACACAATGGGATTTAGATATAGAGGCTGGTCTAAACGATGTAAAAAGAGGTAGAGTAACGAAGTTTTCTTCAATCAATGAATATTTGCAAACAATGCAGACAAAATATTCATAAAATGATTAAAATCGTTCAGACTGATTTTTTTGAAAAAAAATTATCAAAGTTACCGTCAAATATCCGTGATTAATGTGGGAATGCATGACGAAGGACTAAAAAACTGATATGAAACTAAACGCAAAGCAGTTGAGAGTCACTCCTCCCACTTTCGATCAGTTAGCCAAAATTAAACGTAGACCTATATATATTGTTCGGCGGTTTCAAGGGCAAAGTAATTGCAATCGAGCAAGACCCACGAGCAATCCCACTATCTCAAATCACTAGTACCAATGAACCCATAGCTATTGTGGTTGGTCACGAGACTGAGGGTGTGAGCAAAGAAGTCTTGGATATTGCGGATGTAATAGTGGAAATACCAATGCTTGGAATAAACAAAAGTCTAAACGTCCATGTGGCAGCGACAATTGTGCTTTACAATCTCCTTTAATTTGTGTAGAATCACACTACTTTCAGGACAAGGAAGGCTCTTTGAAAAGTGAGTTTGAGTGTAATCTAATTGTCAATTCGCCACATTTTGTAATTCAAAAAGTGGTAGGAATTTTTTGAGAGTTTGATCCTGGCTCAGGATGAACGCTGGCGGTGTGCCTTAAGCATGCAAGTGGAACGCCCGACTAAGTTTCGCGCAAGCGAAATTTTGACGGGAGTCGCAGACGGGTGAGTAATGCATAGGAATCTACCCTTTGGCGGGGAACAACAATCCGAAAGGATCGCTAATACCGCATAAGATCGCAAGATGAAAGACCTTAACGGGTCACCGAAGGAGGAGCCTATGTCCTATCAGCTAGTTGGTGGGGTAAGAGCCTACCAAGGCTATGACGGGTAGCTGGATTGAGAGATCGGTCAGCCACAATAGCACTGAGATACGGGCTATACGCCTACGGGCGGCAGCAACTGGGAATTTTGCGCAATGGACGAAAGTCTGACGCAGCGACACCGCGTGAGGGATGAAGGCCTTAGGGTCGTAAACCTCTTTTGTCCCGACACACGTCGGGGAGAATAAGCACTGACTAACTACGTGCCAGCAGTAGCGGTAATACGTAGGGTGCAAGCGTTATCCGGATTTATTGGGCGTAAAGAGTTCGTAGGTTTTTGGTCAAGTTTTGTTTGAAAGCCCGAGGCTCAACCTCGGATCCGGACAAAAAACTGGCCGGATCGAGTCTGTCAGGGGGTACTGGAACTGATAGTGTAGCAGTGAAATGCGTTGATATTATCAGGAACACCGAGGGCGAAGGCAGGTACCTGGGACATGACTGACACTGAGGAACGAAAGCTAGGGGAGCGAAAGGGATTAGAGACCCCTGTAGTCCTAGCCGTAAACGATGTCCGCTTGATCTTTGGTCGCAAGGCTGAGGGTCGGAGCTAACGCGTGAAGCGGACCGCCTGGGGAGTACGGCCGCAAGGTTGAAACTTAAAGGAATTGACGGGAGAGCGCACAACCAGGGGAGCATGTGGTTCAATTCGTTAATAAGCGATGTACCTTACCTGGGTTTGACATGCTAGCGTCCTATTCTGATGAAAGTCGGAAAATTTGTAAAAAGGCTAGTACAGCTGTTGCATGGCTGTTGTCAGCTCGTGCCGTGGGGTGTCCACTTAAGTGTGGAAACGAGCACAACCCTTATTCTGTGTTCAATAGTCTAAGGAAACTGCCTCGCGTAGAGTGGGGAGGAAGGAGGCGATGACTTCAAGTCAGCATGACGCTTATATCCAGGGCAACACACATCCTACAATGGGGAGTAACAACGGGTCGCCAAGCCGCAAGGCGGAGCTAATCCCAACAAAACCCCCCTCAATTCAGATTGGAGGCTGCAACTCGCCTCCATGAAGCCGGACTTGGTAGTAATCGCAGATCAGCAGGCTGCGGTGAATACGTTCTCGCTCTTTGTACACACCGC
>JACRNA010000002.1 GCA_016219445.1 Candidatus Amesbacteria bacterium | reverse complement strand
AAAGATCCTATGCTTCTATGGATTATGATTCAGCAGCAGAAAAACTGGTCAATCCTGATATCACAAATAATTTGGCACTTAAAAATCGTATCAAGCCTGTATTCTTAGACGAAAAGGAAATCAAAAAAGTAATCCGGACTGAACTGGGCGTAGAGCAAGTACCCTGGAATTTGGATTGGCTTTACAATGACATAAGACTCATCGCCGGATTTGTAGGATCAATAACTATTGGCTTCATAGGAGCTTTTGCGGTTACTGCGATAATCATCTACATTGCAGCAATATTTGGCCATGATTTGACTAGATTTTCCTCCAATGAGTTAAATTGGTTTTTTGTAATTTCCAGCCTAATCTTTGGACTTTGGGGATTTGCTGCCATGAGGGGTTGGGCTTACAATTTCCCTTTATTGAGGAGTTATTTTACCCGCTCAACTCCTGGCACATTCGCCGATAATTTAAACAACAAAGGCACCCTGGAATACAACAAGGACAAAAGAATAAAATATGGTATTGGTCCTTTTAATAATTTTAATAATCTGAATAACGATGAGCTCAAGGCATTTGAAAAGGGGTTAGATTATCTGACCAAACCAGAACCATGGTTTACGCCAATGCGTTGGGTAAGTCTTACTATAACTAGGCTTTTGACAATAGTCGGCCAAGAAAAGCTGGTGGAGGGAAGACTCAATGAATGGCTGACAGAACATGGGGCAATAGGACTTGCAAGTCAAGAAGCTTTGGCCAGAACTTATGCTTATACCCCTACATCCGATGAGGTAGAAGATAAATACAATTTAGCCAAAGGATTAACTGCTCTTGTGGATCCGGCTATGGCGGTGCAATCCTTTATACACAAAGCCAAAGAAATTGTGTGGGGTGTAAAACCAAGAAAACCAAGATGGTTTGATTTCTGGAATAAACTCGTCATCGAACGAAATCAATATTTCAAAGATTTCAAAGAATTCAAAGGAGCTTTACGTAAATCTAAAGTAAATCAGCCCTACTTCGAGGACGTCATTTCCTTGACCGAACCACTTACCGGTCAAACCCAAAAAGGTGATGTTCCTTCGAAACGCCACTTGTTTAGTAGTGTAACTGAAATAAAAGTCAATGGACGTACACTTCCCGTCATCAAGGAAATTAAAGATTTAAATGGCGGAAAGGCAGTGGCTGTCAATGGAGGTCCAGCGGCTATGTACACCATAGATAGACCCGCAGACGGAATCGAAATCATTAGGCTTATTGTCGGTACCGCTCAAATTACACCCCGGTTAAAGGGATATACCGGACCTTATCTAATAGATCAGCACGCAGTTCTGACTTTGACCAGAACACGGAATTCTGCAGGCGACTGGGATGAGGTCATTGACACACACAACTTTGTTACCGCTCTCGATAAGCATGGAAAAATCGCCAGCTGGAGACAAATTAAAAATCCTAAATATAGGGTAGAATCGTTGACCGTAGAGGCACGCGAAACTATCAATGGAGTTTCATTGCCGACTCGCCAAAACCAAACAACCAAAGAAATATATAAATACCGTATTAATGACAAGGCAATTTACCGTGCTGGAATAATTTCACCTGAGGAATTACTAAAAGAACAACTCTGGAATATTCTTTCTAATTTTTCTCCTCTGGAAAGCGAAAAAGGTTACGCTGTGGAAGTCCCCAAAACTATCAAAAATATGTTTAAGGATTTTGTCTTTTGGCAACAGGGTGGTGAATGGGTGGTCAAAGCCACAGTGTATATTTATAATCAAATTCCCGGTAATCTCTTGACGGCCATATCTGAATACCTCCAAAACCTCCAAGCTTGGTGGGCTTTTACTAATCCTTTCAGTATTGTTAACGACACTAGCTACAAAGATTGGCAAAAACATAGAAGTCTCCTCACTACAATTACTTATGGTTGGGAAATGGATATAGTCTACTGGGTAGGCGGGATTGGGGTATCAAATAAGATTTCAGATATTCCCGAATTACTCTACTGGTTTGCTAGACACCAAAAATCTGCCGCAGCTAAAACATCGGGCGTTCTGGATATCACCGGCAAAATAATTCCGGGAAATTTGGTTGAGTTGGCACAAAAACTATCTGCGTTCGCCTTTACTATATTCATTATGGTATTTTTGTATGGATCTTTTATCTGGCTAGGATACCAGGCACTCGGAGAAAATGGATTAAATTTGATCAAGCCTTTTGCCGGTAATAATCCAGCCGAGCCAGGAATGTTTTATGATTTTATCTTTAATATAATCGGAAGCCCAGAAGACGTCGGGATTAAATTGAACGGCTTGTGGACCTTGGCCGTCGAAAACTGGGGTTGGTCTTTACTTATTGGTTTTGCAGTCCTATCAATTGGCCAACCAGCCAGAGTGATAATCGGCAGAGCCGCACAAAAATTTCCCACCAGTGGTGATACTTTTTTAGGTTATCAAAGATCTGGTGAATTTTCTAATCCTGATAATAATAAAGCTATTTCCAAGTTGGAAAACAAATATTTCAAGGGGCTTATTACTCAAGCATCACTTATTACCAATACTCAAGCTGAGCCAACAGTAAAAAAAGATGAACTTGATGGTAAAAAGATTCTTTTCTGGAACGAATTTACCGAGTGGTTAAATGAATTGACCGAACAACCAGATCCTGAATTGGACATGTTGGTAGCTAGGATTATGGAAGCGGACAATAGCTATCAGGTCTTTGAAAATGGCGATGTCAAGCGTTATGCAATTCCCCATCCAAGCGATCCCCTTACCGAATCGACCCAGCTTAGAACCAAAGGGGATTCCGGCTGGGCGGGAGTCTGGGACAAAACAGAAGGTTTTAGACCACCAATCGACATCCTGGTTGGGGCTATGTACAACGATCTCCAGGCAAAGAACCTGAAATCATCGACTATAGTCGAAATCAAGGTCAATGGTCGGGATAGTTTATCGCGGGGGGATGGAAACAAAATCCTGGCTCATGATTTCTTCCGGGAATTAAAGGATTTACGGATCGGGGAAAAGGTGGAAATCGTCTTCTGGGATATGGAAACCGGCGATACTATTGAAAAAAGAAGTAAATATTACCGCGTAGAAGAGGGCACAAAAATGGGTATGTATCTTAAGCTTATGCCGGGAGACTTTGTGCCGGTCACAGTTGCGCCACACGGACATACACCCTCGCCAATAGAATCTACTTTAAAATCTGTAACCACTGGACCTGTAACCGAATATGTACCAGCAGTAACATTCAGACACCCACTTGCAAAAACAATATTTAATTTCTTACCTTGGCTTATTGCTCTGGCCATATCTATACCTGCCATGATTTATTTTGTAAGTATTGTTACAAATATTATTTGGAGTGGATTTTCGGTCAATTCAACTGCCCTTACCACACCACTTGCTTATCAATATACTCTTTTACTTTCAGGGATTCTCTGGCTTAGCATCAACATGGCTAATTTTGTCTATTATTCCAGACCATACAGACGTCTGTTTACCAACATGCCAAATGCTTGGTATCAAGAATTGGGAAAAATGGGTGGACGAGAAAGAAGATTGGCTTGGCAAGCAGCAGATTACAAATCTGGAATCGAATTAAAATGGCGTATTCCTTCGGGGCACGACCGTTCTCCTTTTTCTATACTATTAGATTGGTTTGATTTGCGGGACAAGTCGTCTCTCGATCCAAACTGGAGAATGCGTGCGACATTGGCGCCTGATCTATCTTCTGAAATCCAAGAGATTCTTGGACAAAGAAATCCCACCCAAGCCAAGGAGTTTACACTCTGGAGAGAGCGTAGGTTACTGGTGGAAAAAGGCAATCTTTCATCTGCTGCTCCCGAAGATCCCGATATCGACAAGCTCTTTCCACCGGCTGTCGCTCTGGACAATATTCAAGAAAATATAGACGAATTTGGCGGTCTAGATACTATCCTGGGAAATTTGAATACAGTAATAACCGATAATATGGGTAGTATGGCTGTGTTATCGGCCGATGAAATCACTGACGATATCAGAACAGCTGTCCATGAGAGTAATGTGGCCACAATTGATTCCAGAGATCCAGATCCCGGAATGATGACCTATGCGCTCCAAACTGGGGTTGCAGATGTCAAAAGATATCCTGGGCGCTATAAAACTAGTATCAACAACCGTCGAACTCTAATTAGTTATCAAAGAATGAATCTTGGAGGAAAAGCCGTGAGAAGTAATATAGATGCATCGGGATTAAAAGAAGGAGATAGATTGATTGTCACTCACCGCCAGAGAGTAACTGCCAATGATAATAATGCCAAATTGAGCCAAGCCCCGATAGCCTATTATGAATATCGGGTAAAAATAATAGGTGGGGTCAAAACACTGGTCAGATCAGAAACTTCAAAATACACAGCCAAAGACTTTGCTATCGATACTACCAGGCGTGAAGTCAAAAATGCCCAGCTGATGTTAAACGTGTTCTCGCGCCACATAAAGACCCTGAGTAAAGGAGCTTATGAATTTCCAGCTCCAAAATGGCTAAAATCCTTTAGTGGATTTCTAAGACAGATAACGATACTCGTGCCTCCAATTCCACTTGTGAAGCAGGCTGCAGGCTTAATAACCTGGTCTATTGATACTGTGTTGGCAAACGCAACCAGAGTCCCCTTCTCAGCCTTTGAGCTACTCTTCCAAGCCTGGAGAGCTGAAGATGCCTTGCGAATTTTGGAGGCCAAAACCGAGACCAATGTCATTGTCGGGCAATGGAGATTATCGGTACCACTTCGTATCATCGGCGGCTGGGGCGGCTGGAATATTGGTTTTATAAAAATTCCAAAAATTCCTGCGTGGAATACTAATTATGTTCTTTTCAAAGATGGAATAAAGTTTGCAAATCCACTCAGATTTGGAACCTCGGCCATTAGATTTAATCTTTGGATGGATGAGATAGCCAACCGCCCCGATGCTACAAAGGGATATAACCCTGTCCAAAATATTGTTTTGATTCCCGTAAGACTATTTAGAGTCATGTTGGATCTGCTAAGTCTTGTCACCACCCGACTGGGAGGCTTTACCTTTATAAGCAACGCAGACGATATGCCCGACATGATTGCAAATCTCAAGACTCACCAACCCGCCAATGTCGGAAACGAAGCTCTTGTAAACTTTAGAGGTAATCTGGGTACTAACTTTTGGGATATCTATAAAAAGATCGGAATTATACTGGGTGTATTTTTAGTATTTGGTTCCGCAATCGGAAATTTTATAGAAAATATTCTTAAACCAAATATCTTTGTCCCCCTATTTAAATTTTTGGGTTTTGGCAATTATTCTTCTATTTTTGAAGGTAATCAAGATTATGATCTGACTGGGTTGCTACGCCCGGTCGATAAAGATACACAATTAAACTTAAATCCACTGGACGGTCCGTTGGCATTTGTAGGCCAGATCTTTACTGAATATATTCCACGCTTTATTTATGAGACGGGTCGTTATGTTTCCACAGATCTCCTAAAACAAAATATTGATTTTACCCGTTTGAGTTTTGATGATTTTCTGTCAATTGCTATCACAATACTTTTCTTGGGGGCTTTTCTGGCTGCAGCGGTACTCCCACTGATATTATTTAATAAAAAGAATAATTTTCATGCTGGTGTAAAAGTTGAAGAATCGAGAGGAATTAAAGAAACCGGAATCGTGGTCGAAACGGGTGCAGACAAGGGAATTACAGATGGATTAGACTCAATTAAAATCGAGTCTATGTCACCTGACGGTAATATGTTTATCTCTGGCAAGGCTTTGGTGACTGGTAAAAAAGGCTTAAATGTAATTCATGAATCAGAGTCTAAACGGGCAACTACCAGCAATTCCATGTTCTTCATCTCTGACATAATGAAGATTCTCCGGACTATTGGCGATTACTTTAGAAGCAATTCTATGGCAGAGGAGATAGCCAGCTTTGGTGAATTGCGTGCCAAAGACGGTAGTCATATATATAAGCTATTTATTACCGAAAACGATACCACTATTGAATTTGATTTTGTGAATCGAGCCAATCTGATTAATCGTCTAAATAATCTTACTGACGATTCGTTTGTCACAGTGGTATCTGCCACAACCCATACTCCCGTGACCGCCTATAAAAAATCAAATTATTCTGCCCACCCAACCTGGAGAGGCCAATGGAACGAGACGACTACTCCCCAACCTTTATGGAATTCGCTTTATGTGGGCGATATCATGGCTAGCGGTGGACCGCTAGAAGAATACAATGCTTCAAATATCAAGGGTACTAAATTATTTACTCATTATGATGATAGAATCATTGCCAATAAGAAGAACTTTACCAGAGACACCGATTTGTTTGGTAACTATACTTTGGGTGAGGGAGATATTTTAGAAATTATGGCTTTTGATCCTATCGGTATGCAGAAGATTCCAATGCCTTACCTAGTCAAAATTAATCCAGATGTGGGCGGAACCGGGACGAAGAAAATATATCTCGAATACATTGGACCAAGTTATGAGCCTGCTCTAGCTCCCAAACCAAACTTGCCATCAGACACCATAAGGCGGGTAAATAAATTGGGAAACTACATCTTAACGATTTTAAGCGATAGCAAAACAAAGGTTTGGCCGGCAATTAAATCAGGATTGTTTATGGCCGTTCCACTAGCGCTTAATTCTTCTCCTGAACAAAATATTATAAATATTGCCGTATTTGGTTCACTGCTAATATTAATTCCCGCCTTATTAAATTTTCTAAGAATAGATTCTTTAATGAAACGCTATGCGATAGTTGCCACCTTTATACTCACTACAGTTGCCGTAGGTATTATACTTCTTGGTGGTCTTAGTCCCTTATTTATTATTCCTTCCTTGACAATATCGTTTTATTTTTCCTCGGTTCTTTTATCAAATTCCAAAATAAAAATCTTTCAGCTCATGATGGTGTTAATATTGGCGCTATCTGCTATTGGTACATCGATTTGGATCAAGATTTCACCTCGGAGTCTTCCCCAACAATCTCCGACTTCCATGGCCACAACTGGATCCATAAATACACCTACGGCTACAGCTACTAAAATTATACCTACTACAGAAATTGTGGCTACAAAACCTCCGGAAGTTACAAAAATATATAATTTATCCTTACCATTGTCTGACATTGCTGGATCAAATCTAAATAAATCTGTATTGATAACTATATCCAGTACAGATAAAGAAATCATAAAAAATGAATCAGTTACTAGATTTAATGTGATCAAAAGACTGAAGGGGTCGCTGACACAAGGAGGAGTAATCTATGTCAATAATTTGAATGATAAAAAATATTTGGAAGACTTACTGGGATCTGATCCAATAAACGATATAGTCGTCCTACCATCCGCAACCGTTAACCCCCCGACCACGGTAGTCACGCCCACCAAAACCTCAACACCGCAACTAGGGCATGGTAATTCAATAGTAGGATCTTACTCAAAACCCGACCCTCAGATTCAAATTCAACAAACGTTAACTCCTGAATCTGCAGATACAGCAGCCCCCGTCATTGCTACAAAGGAGATTAAAATTGAGACACCCGTTTCTAATACCCCGCAATTACTTAAAGGTCTTATGGCTTTCATCGGAGGAATCTTACTGAGCATTGCAGGGATATTAGCCATTACTAAATTAAAACTACTGAGTAAAGTCGCTGGATATAACAAGCGAGAGATATTTTTGACTGTTGTTGTGGGAATCATCCTCGGAATAGCCGGAGCAATGGCTCTTGGGTTTATTGCACTTCCTGCTGGACTACCGGTCTCTCTTGGTGCACCAACCGCTGCAATAACATCAGTTATTCCCTCCTTTCCATCAAAAGCCCCACGTTCTACCTTTTCTGATTTTGCCCCAGATGTCTTTGTCCATATTTATGGCCACGAGGGAATAACTGATTCGCAGATTTTGGATAATCTTGAAGGAGTAAAAGGGAAAGTGTCTGTAGAAGGAGTAGAAGATAATGTAACAATTGACAAGGCTTTAATTGCCAGATTTTATAGTGAGAACAATATTAAATTTGTAATTTCTGAATCCAACGGCAACACCAGAACAATTTCCAGAGATGCAACCAATGTCATTATATCTATTCAAAAAGCCCAGAAACCAACAATCATACAACAATTTTCAAAGATCGGTAAAGCTTTTAAAACAAAGTTTTCGTCTTTACCAACTCCATCTCCCCGAGTAATTAGAATGACAGGATTAGCGGTAGTTATGATATTTGCAATAATAGCAATATCTCTTATTGTTGCTGCAGCGCTTGCTTCTATTGGAATTTCGGGATTTGTTGCACCAGTGTCTATTTTTGTTGGATTGATAAGTAGTGTTGGCTGGCACTTTATTCGAAGCAAAACATTGCAAATGGCAATGACACATTGGAAAAAGGTTCTCATGGGTTTAATTATTGCTCTCGTAATTGCTTTTTCATTTGCTATTGCAAAATATTCTATCGATAATTTAGGTCACCCAGTAACACCTGTCGAACCAACTAAAATTATAAACACTGTCGGGGCTCCAAGTATCACACCAACAAAGACATTCACACCACCTGCTACCGCAACTAATACCCAAACTCTACCACCCACCAACACTGCCAAATCTACAACTCCGATTGTCACTAGTACAAATACCCCCGTTCCTCCCACAGCCAGCCAAACACCTACACACGAACCTACCTCTACAATCCAGGCGCCAGTACCACAGACCATTGCCCTGAATCTCTATGAGACTAAACCTATTGATTTAAGCAAATTGCCCGATATGAGTAATGTTGAAATTTTTGAAATCCAAATTACTAAAATATTTGAACCTGGTCCTGGAGGAAGCCTCTATAAAAATAACACTCCCCAAGATGCCGCGATTAAAATCAAAACGATTCAAAGAGAGCTAGAAAAAAAAGGTTTTAAGGGGACATTGGTTTTAAAAACCTCAATTATTAAACCAACCAAATCTGATCAAAATTATCTTGGTACTCTCGTGACAGAATTAAAGAGTTCCACTATTGATACTTCCGGTCTAAACTCCTCACCAGGAATTACTCCCACCCCATCGGGCTTTATAAATAATTTATTTGCCGGGTTATTGAATTTCCTCAAGAAACCCCAACAGGCTGGAGATGATGTATCTGCTCTTGTCAAAGCTTTCCAAGACCACCGCACCGAGGCACATGAGAAATTTAAGACAGAATTTGGAGAGATTTTGGAGGATCAGGAGGCAATGAAAAAGTTCCTGGCCACAGCAACTGACACCCAGATAGCCGATCTCAAAACCAAAATCGGGCTTGAGGACAAGGGTAATGGAAATTGGAGTTATATGGGGTTGGACGGGAAAATGAATGAAATACCAAGTGGGGCAGTCAATGATAATATTTCCAATTTTCCAGATCTGGTGCTATTGATAATTTACCAAGAAGAAATGTTGAACCGGACATAAATCAATCAATAGCAACAACTGAACTCATTTCACCCAATCAACTTCCACTTGATCTTAGATTCCCCACTGAAATTCCTGTTTCCACGCCTCAAAAGTCAGTCGACCTGACGAACCAACCTACTATCGAATTCTTAAATAGATCCGAAGTAAAACGTGCATGGGAATTAAATTATTCACAATTTAAGAGATTAAGATTATCACCACCGTGGTGGCTTGAGAAAATACCTTTTTTGAAAGTAACTATTCCTGAAGTGACTAATTTATTAAATCTTGGTGGGACAATTACTATAAATAGAGGGTTTAGAAAAGATTACAACCGTCAGTATTCCGAAATAAATAACACAATCCACTTAAGAAACCTGGCTGACTCGCTAGGTGTTCTAGTACGAATTGCATTCTTGGCGGATAGAGACCGATCTGGACCAACCATTTCTATCTCGCATAATCGAAATGGAGTAATTGTGAGATATCAAATTAAAATTAATGGCAGAATAGCTCGCTTGCCAAACGCCACACTTGATTCTAAATATGAATTTGAGCATAGTCCGAAAATCAAAATTGAGGGCGCTTTGCGCAATGAATGGATTGTCAATCACCGCGACGGTACCCAATGGATTCATATTTTAAATACTGATAATGTCTGGCAAGAGGCTATGCCAATAAGTGACTACTTAAAGCAGGGAATCATCCAACAAGCTGTCCCCTATGTATCTAACCAAATTACATTTACTGTCAAAGATGATGTGATTACTGGTTTTCGATCCGAAAATAGGGCTAAACCAGTAGATACTGCAAAACTTATCGTAAAACCTGGACAAGCAACTACATATGATGCTGACGGATATTGGATGACCTATGATCCCGCCACTGGCAGGCATGCATTGCGGACAAATACTGACAAAGAACGAGAAATTATAGCGATAGTTATGAATGGATACAGTACACAACAAGATGGAGACATTGTCTGGTATATCAAGGACTCTGAGCGTATTCCTTATATCCGCCGGGGTGAATTACTCATTTATCACCCTTTTGTCATAGATGGTTATGCAAATAAATTACTAGGACAATATTGGAAGGAGGCACTAAAAAATAGGCAATATGTTGATACCGGTGTATATATCACAACTGCTGGTGGCTTTGCATTCTTGGTTCAAGATGGTCAAGCAAGATTCTTGACATTAAGTGAGGCGGAAAAATTACCAAACAACACTGTTGGGGTAGATGAAAACAATAAACAAATAATTGTAATGACCAGTCCACCGACCCAGATGGTAATTACCATAGACAACGAGACATATATTGCCAAAGCTGAAAAAAGATTCAACAACTTGATTACTTTAAACAGATATCAAACTAGTGAAATAGAAACTAACCAACCGATACTCTGGCACAACCAACCACTTATTCGAAATGGTATAGGTTATTATTTTGAAGGTTCTGATAAGCGCTGGTATGCGCTAATAAATGGCAACTATGCTATTCCCGAGAGCTTATATAATAGTCTCCCTAGCCATTCGGATTCACCATTAAATTCACAATATTCATATACTGGATCTGATCAAGAAATATATGTGTTTGAAATTCTGGAAATTGATGGTCAACGCTGGATAAGATATGTCTCCCAATCTCCCACTGCCCAAAAAGTATGGAATACTTTACCTGCTAATAATGAAGTCTCACTAAATGAATATATTCAAGATCTTGTTCGTCTTCAAATTCGAAATGGAATTGGTTTCTTAGTTACATTTACGACAACAATTGGTAAAAACACACCTGAATTTATAACCGCCTCGAGATTAACTGAATTGAGTATACCATTTGAAGTTTCTGGTGAAGATTTGGTATTTAGACTAGGTAAACACCAAATCACTGTTCATCCCGACCATACCGCCTCAGCCATTAATTTAAATGCTAATACGGATGCGCTTGAAAGACTCATAAATAATTCCAAATTATCCAAGGAACAAAAAGATTATTACCTAAAAACAAAATCAGCGACGATTCCTCGGCTTATTATCATAAGGGCGCGAAAAAGATACTCTATTTCAGAAAAAATAACAATAAATGGGAAAATGTCGTGATGGCATTTGCGGATAAATCCCCTGTTGATGTCTGGTCTACCACCTTGAACACTACTGGAGATATAATAAGTAATTACAACCGACAAACTACCCATGGAGAATTTACTATTATCCACAATGGTAACATATTTATTTATGAAGTCGTAAACGATGTAATTAATCATCTATTTAGATTGGTAAATGTCAAGAAAGATGAAACAAAAAGATCAGATAGACCAGAACCAAAACCAGATTCCTACATTCTACCTATCGCTGAATCATCTAATAACCTATCGGCACCAAAAATAAGTGCAGGAAACGCGACAGATGCAGGAGACGGAAAGTATGGCAAGCAGAATAATGATTCGGTGGTAAATTCATTAGCAAAATATCCCAACCACAATAGAGGCGCATTATTTATTGTGGCCGATGGCATCGCTGATAATAGTAGTCAGGATAGCCAAATGGCAGCTAACGGAACACTATCTAATTATTATGCTTTCAATGTGGACTTAATAGAGGCTATTCGAAAAGCAGAAAGAAATATTACAAACAAAGGCTCTACTGTCAATGCTATTTTGATCAATGACAACAAAGTTCAAATTGCATATGCTGGAGATTCTCCCACTTTTATGGTGTTTCGCGACGGCAGAATATTTAAAATAACCATTGACCAAACTCATGGATACAGAGAAATAGTAACACAAATCAGATCGGGAAAAACATTCTCAAAAAAAGATTTTGATCTTATGGCTCACGGCCTGACCAATGCTGAAGTTTTATACTCCTCAATCAAGCAACGAGATAATCAAAAAAACCCAATTGAAACAATTGAAATTAATTTACAAGGGAAAAATAGTCTTGAGATCCTAAATGAAGGAAGTGAATCTGAACAACCACGCCTCGAAACAATTGAATTTGAAGGATCAGACATCTTAGGGTTTGTTCAGGCTGTAGACGGTATAACAGACATTAATTTATCTGAAGTACTTTCTGAAATTGTAACTCCACAAGAAATGTCCGACTTTGTAATGGCTAACCAAGATAATCCACAGGCGGCGGCGGATGCAATTCTCAATCGTGCTCTAGAAAGAAATAGAAAAGATTTTCCTGGCGAGGGTGATAATTTGACAGTTCAAGTTGTCCTTATCGATCGTCCGATTTCACCTCCGACAATACCTTCTAAATCGGCTACTTCCCAGCAGAATGGTCAAAACTTCTTAATAGATATTTTAAATTGGATAAAAGAGAATCCAATTCAATCTTTTACAGTAACTACGACAGCTATGGTATCTGCACTAACATTTGCAATTACGGCATTTTTCACCACTCCTTTCATTGCCATAGGACTTACCATATTTGTAGTTTCCGCAGGAATAATATTATATTTTGTACCGAAAATTAATAAAGGCGTTTTCTTTGGTTTCCGAGGTAGAGTTTGGTTTATATCCACAATAATGTTATTCATAATAAGTGGAATCATGAGTTTTGTCGGTGTATTTGTGATGAAATCAGATTCCAAACTTACTCCCACTCCCCCAGCCCCAAAAGCAGCCACTATCGCACCTACCGCAACCCTCAAAGCTCCAGCAACTCTAGTTCCCACAAAATCAGTACCGACGGGTATTCCAACCGTCGTACCTACCCAGATATCAGACGCTGTTTTGCGTGAGGAACTCAAAGATACAATATGTTTTGGAGATTCGCTTTGTGGGGGCTTTGGTCTGGTCAGAAATACGTGGAGCTATTCAGGCCTTGGTGCAGGAGAATTAAGATCAAAATTTGACGAATCTAAAAAATCATTTGGCGATGCAAAAGCTATTATTATTTCTGCAGGAGCAAATAATCCGCTTAATGGGGACATTGATCATATAAAATACATGGTCTCGGAATCAAAAAGGTTAGGCTTGAATGTAATAATATTAGTACCACCTTATTATGAAATAACGTTGAATAAAGTACCGTTGTCCGAAAATGCAAAAAAGCAATTAAAAACTACAATTACTGGAATCAATGAATTAATAGATGTAAATACAGTTACAGTAACATTTACTCCTGATTTAGATGTAGTTCACGCGTCTGAAAAAGTATACAAAAATGATATATATCCACAGGTTCTGACGGCGGTTAGGAATTGGAAAAGATCACAAGTCTTAGCTCCAACCCAATCAATCCCATTAACTCCAAAACAACAAAAACCAGCCGATTTAGATTTAAAAACTTTTAACGGAAATCCAACTATGAATATCGACGGTAAAGAGGCATTGATCGTCGCAGGTTCTGGATTAAATAAAAATTATGATGTCAATACACCCTTACCCCAGTTATTGGGAATTGACTCTGCTAAAATCAATGGCGGTACAGCCGAGGAAATTATTGCGATTATAAATACAAATAAGGAGTTGCGAAGAGAAATCGAAACGAAGAAATATGGATCAGCTATCTTGTGGCTTGAAGCCACTACGGATGACGACGGAAAGCTTTACCAATTAGCAAAAGAGGGAAAACTGGACGAATTAGATAGAGAAATAGAGTTAATCGGAGAAAATCTAACTAGTGCAATGTCATATTTAAATCAAAACGGTATTATTGTGTTTGGAATTACGGGTTTTGAACAAAATGATACGAATTTAGAACGAGGTAGAATTCGTGGCATAATAATCCAAAAAATTAATGCGCTTTTAAGAAAATCTTTACCCTCTACACAAATTGTAGATCTTCATGAACTTGTAAAAAATAATGTTATTAAAAGGGACAATGTTGATATCGGTAGAACTGATGGTGATGAGGGTCAACACGCAAGACAAGCTGGACTTTTAAAAATTTCAAATGAAATAAGGAAAATGTATGAAAATTACAAAAAAACTCATGGAATTAGTAAAGGAGCTTCAGGGTTTACTGGAAATATTTTAACTAGTGGCTTGGGTTTTGTAGTCAATACTATCACTGACCCCAAGATCTTTACAGGTTCTTTATTGGGATTGGGTTTACTTACCCTCTTTTTGACCGCTGCTGGTCCCGGATTCTTTGTCATCTTGGCTTTCATAGGCATATTTACGTTTACCCTAACACTAACTGATACTCCACCAAAGCAAGAAAGCACTCAGGGAACTATCTGGCAACCCCAAACTTTCACTATTAAAAATGTGCAAGCTCAACCAAACCCCTTCCGACCAAAACTTAGAGCTCCTCAAAAACTGAACAGCGGAATTACCCCAGAAGATATAATTGAACCAGCCAGAGCCTGGGGAAATTTGATTAAAAACACCTTTAACCTTGGGCAGATAAAGCCAATCGCCTTAATCGCATCTATTATTAGTTTTGTTGTATTAGTAATTCAAGCTATCAAGACAAATAAAAAGTTTGTGATCATTGCGATATTGAGTGGAATCGGATTGGGTATTGTGGGATGGATCGCATTGGGTCTTGGGGGCTTGGGCTTGGGGGCTGGAACAGTGGCAATACCAGCTAAATCAGCAACCCCAGTACTAAAATCCAGATTTGCTGACGTTGACTGGTATCTCTCGCTATTTCAATCTGACACTTCATTTCATTACAATCAAAGTGGTTTTGACAGGGTTGAAGAAATTACCAAAAATTATCCTGAACAAATTGTTGTACCCGGCGATGAAGTCGAATTGCCGAGTGGGCGGAGATATGTCATTAAATCGTCAGAAAAAATAACTACACTGGGGACCAAAATATATCTTGGGGGAAAATCTAAAGTCACAAATACATTGCCCAATTGGAGAGAGTTTATTAGAAATATTAGACTTACAAGGCAGGAAAGATTAAATCGTATTGGAAAAGAACAATATGAAGAAGCCAAACGATTGGTCATGGCAATGAGAAGTAGGCTCGAAGGTATTACTCCTGAAGAAATTATTCAAGCAGCCGAAGATATATCCTGGCAAGATGAACTGTCCGTAATCGCAATTTTGGATCCCGCTGGGTTTTTACCTATCAAGTACCTAAAAACCAAAGAGTCTGAACAAGCTGGTATTATTCACACATTAGTTTATACATTCACCCACATAGAAAATGACGCAAAATATAGGGCGTATCAAGAAGCAATCAAAAGTGGGTTTAATGACAACGACAACCTATATGACCATTTAATTCAAGAATCAGAGAATTCTGTCGCCAAAATAGCTCACTCACGACCAAGGGTTATTATTCTTCCCGCATATGTGTTTGAAAGGCTAAGAGGATACAGAATAGGCGGTTTTTATCATAGAGGAGCAAAAATTGTTGTCGTATCAGATAGTGAAATTGACAATGAAATAGAATTCAGGACTACTATTGCTCACGAATATTGGCACAATCGCTTAAGTAATGACGAAAATGAAATTATTAGTTTAAGTAACGGTAAAGCAGTAATAGAAGCCCGAGCCGTTGCAAATGAACTACGAGGTGCTATTTTAGCTGGTAATAATATAAATACAGATCTTAGAACCAATAATTGGGATAAATATCGTCTTGCGTATAATGCTTTTTTAAATCTCGAACGTGACGTGCTACAAAAAGTTGGGGATGAAAAAGGAAGAATAATAATGGCACAATTTAGATTGGGAAACCGAAAACCATTGGAAGATCTGATGGGTGGGTGGAATGGAATAGCAGTTTATTTTGAAAATACTGGTTTTGAAGTTCCAAATTCCACTCCCCCATCTAATCCAGGTCAACCCTCTAAATTTCAAAGGTTTAAAAATTGGTTGTGGGAGGAGGGAGGGGTGAGAGCTTGGGGAAAATTAAAAAATCTCTTAACACAGCGAGATAATACTAAATGTGATCTAGGCTACTTCCCCCAACAAAAAACCGCCCTTGCGAACGGTTTTTCTTTGGTAAAGGAGATTGAATCTCCATCGCCCGATAAACACTTGGATCGTACCATACCTGACCAACTATTGTCAAATGCTCCCTCTTCGGAAGTTTACCCTCCGGCCACTCTCAGTATAACAAACATTTTTGACTGGCTGGTGCCGAGGGTAAGTGCTCAAGGTCCCTGCCCGGTGGCACTAAATGAATACAATAATCCAGAACTTATGACCATAAATTGGCCAAATCCATTAGACTTGGACTTTCATACTGTCGTAAATATTATAAACAGAATAAAAATCACCCATTCCCAATTAGTCCTTGAGGCATTTGAGAAATTAGTAATTGCCAAGCCGGAAATATTTGACAGAATTGCCAAAGAAAAAGGCATTGGTGTAGAAACAGTCAAAAATAGCTACCAGACAGCTATCAAAATGCATGATTTAGGAAATATTATTCAGCTTGAGGATGGCAGATTAATTTATCGCCCAGAAATGAAGTATGACGGAGCAGAGGAAGAATCTGTAAAAATTGCAGAGCTTTTACTCGAGGGTAATTATGGCTATTCCAAAGATATTAATAATGATTTAGTTTACGAACTAATTCGAGGTACCACGGTCAAAGAATATGCATTTGTTAGAAATTATCGTGGTAATTATGCTCAAAAAGTCATGGCCATCTTAGATCAAACTGTAGCTTATGGAAGATATGACTACACCAATCCCCAAAATCACCCGAGTATGCTCCTAATAGCTGAAACACTAATAAATAATTTGTGGAAATTTAACTGGGACAAATTATGGTTTTCCTTTCTAGAGGATCAAAACACAGATCCAGAAACTCTCGAGATGGCAACTGCAATTTATGGACTTGATAGAATCAAGTTAATTTTAGCTATAAATAGTCAGATGGCCAAATGGCTGGGAGAGAAAGTTATAACTAAAGATAATTTTGAGGAAACCAGAAATATGTTACCAAAAACATACGACAACAACCCGTGTGCAAAGACAAAGATAGGTTTAATCCCCTCTGCCTATGCAGCCGAAGGGGGATACCAGAACCCCTGCCCGCTGTTTTCTATGCAAAACCTCAATTACCAGCTGGAGAGGTTGAAGGGCTGGTTTGCTCCCCCTCCACCTCCTCCAGCACCTCTTCCAGATAATTCTCAATTAAATATCAATCATTTCCCAAAAATGTACTGTTCTGGGATAAAAGACGAATTTGGAAACGACCTATTGGTTGACAAATCTCCGTCTAATGATGATGCCCACGACAGGATCGGAAAAACTATAGCATTTTGTGATCAGGGCTTTGGTAAATCTTGTGAGGATGGAATTTGCACAATTAATAGCACAAAGCGATTTGAGCGAGTAAAAGTATTTATTACGCTTGAAGATATTGATGGAGCTAAAACTGATCTCGATGAATTAACTTATTGGAAAGATGAAGATATAGATACTAAAGTACCCTTGATAACAAATCAATCACTGTACGTAAGCGTAATCATTCCTGGTAAATATCTAGAATCTGGTATAGATCGCATTGAAAAAGTATACATTGACCCAGAAGTACTTAATAAAATTGCAGCGAGAACATATACCTATCAACGGGGAAACATCTATCACATTAAATATCGCATAGGTGAAAGATTTGATTCAAATATACGCACTTTCGTACCTAAAGATATTGGCAATAAAATCGATTTATTAAATCAAAATTACAACATAATCATAGTTGGTTCATCGTGGAATAATTGGTCACTCGATCAACTAGACCGTGCTCTTAGTAATTTACCAAATGAATTGTATACAAACAAAATTTTTCTATCTGGATACCCAAATCGCGCAGCTGCAAATGTGGTGAAGTACCCAACAATATTCATAAATACTTCGACAATTTGGGAAAGTGATTTCGTTCATGAGCTATTACACTCAAATTCCGGAAATTCCGGATATACATACGGAAACACTTTACCAAAATATGAAACTGTACTACTTAAAAACCTTATAGATAGAGCAAAATTTTATTGGAATCCGGGAGCAATTAACAAAAATGAGTTAGAAAAATTTAGGTATGGAAAGTACGATATTGGTGATCAAACTTTAGAGAAATACGGTCTTATCTGGGATGAAAATATTGAAAATCCTGATGCTAATATACTCGGACGCGACCAATATGGTGGATATAAATGTGTCGATAATCAAAAATGCCTAAAGTTTCCCTGGTCTGGAGACGACAATCTTTCTCGACTCATTAATGTTTACGGTGCAAATGATCCACAGGAGTGGCTAGCTACTTTGGGTGAAATATATTATCAGGATTCAGATTATTTATGTACAAAAGCCGCTGAATATTGCGATTTTTTCAAAACTATTTATCAAGGTAGAATATATAAAAATGGAGAATGGATTAATAAACCTATTTCAAATGACAAATGAAGCAAAATAACTTTGATCAATACCGGCCGATATTTGAAAAAGAATCTCTTGTACGTACAGTACAAAATGGTTCAGAGACTATATATCTATATCAGGGACGTGGACTGGTGCCTGACAGTAAAACCGACAAATATCTGGATTATGCCCCTATAAAATTTCTGGAATTGCCAGCTGGATACGAAAGTGCCACAGCTAGCGCGTTTTGCCAAGGTTGCACTCTCTACAAATATCCCAATCAAATCTCAATGATTACCAATCCTGACAAGCAAGTCGTGAGAATTACTGAAACTATTTCGCAAAATAATTTCAATTGGCTAGTAATCCCTGTTTTTTTGTTTCCAATTCTAGCGATCTTAGTTTTGACAAAATTTTGGCGTAGAAACTAAACCCTAGGCTGGAGAGGGTGATTAATGGCACTTTGTAGGGTATACTTGACAAAGTACTCCCATATTTGGTAGGACAGAGATATGTTTCGCCAAGTTCAAGCTGACATAAAAAAAGTCTTAGAGAGCAAATGGAAGCCCATTATCCTCATTTTAGGAGCGCGGCAGACTGGCAAAACCACACTCGCCCGAAGCTTGACTGACCCCAAAGACTCGATCCGTTTTGATTTTGATATTTTGGACGACATAAACCGATTTTCGAGCATGGACAGAGAAAGCCTACACTTATTCGCTAAAGCAAATCAAGGAAAATATATTCTGATTGATGAGGTCCAAAAATATCCATCAGTAACCGCAACTATCAAATATTTATATGATAACTTCAAGGACGAAGATCTAAAGTTCATCCTGATAGGATCGTCCGAGATAAAAATCAGACAAGGGTTAGGAGACACTTTGACAGGTCGAGTTTATGAAGTAAGATTATATCCTCTATCTTTAACCGAAATCCAGATTCAATCTGGTGTTGTCAATAATTCTCAAGACGATCAGCTTCAATTACGTAAATATCTAATTTATGGTTCTTTACCAGCTTCACAAAACCTACCATTATCAAATTATTCAAGTTTTCTTAAAGAGTACGTTAATAGCTTACTTTCGAAAGATATTTTGGAGTTTGGGAAAATACGTAAATCTGCTCAAATATTTTTGCTTGCCAAGTTATTAGCTGGTCAAATTGGCCAATTAGTTAATTTTAATGAATTAGCTATTAATACCGGGCTGTCCAGAGAGACTGTGATGCGATTTGTAGATATATTTGAGCAGTTAGGTCTCACGTATCGCGCCTCTCCTATTTCAACAAACGAAAGAGAGTCTATTATGAAAGCGACAAAAATATATTTTACCGATTTAGGAATTCGTAACGCTCTGATAAATAACTTTGAAGATATTAACATCCGTTCCGATCGTGGCCAGTTATTGGAAAATGCTGTTTTTATGGGGTTAAAACGTGAATTGGATTATAAAAAAGATCCATATCAACTAGGATTTTTCCGATCTCCAACTGGTTCTGAAATAGACATTGTAAAAAGGGCTAATGACGTTTGCGAATTGTTCGAAATTAAATCTTCCAATAGGAATAAGAAAACTAAGAATGTTGTTTATATTACTCCTGAAAACGCAGTTAGTTACCTCAAATAATCCCCAGTCCAATTTTTGAAAGAGTTGAAAGGATTTCTTCTTGAGACACTTCAAAACCTGGCATCCAGTCTACTGGCTCTACATAACTTATGTCTTGGTGGAAATCTAACTGACCACGAAAAAGCTTGTCATTAAATTCTCCTTCTCCAAAGTATTTATGCGCCCGATCTATTACGTTTTGGAGAGAATGTCTTTTGAAAATAAAATATAAATCAACATAATCTTTCCACTTGGATCTCTGACCCAAAGCAAAAGCTTTCATGGCTGCGATTGACAAGTCGTCAGGTAGCGTAATAATGTCTTCAAATTTTTCATCGTGGGCAACTGGATATTCAAATTGGTAGAAAGTTAATTTGACACCGTCGGCTATCAGAGTTAGTTGACCAGACTCGTTAATATGAGTTTTATTAATAGTACAATTCCGACGAATCTTTCGAATAATCGCTTGATTATCAAATAGTTTGGTAGTAAACAAATCAAAATCCAATGACCGACGATGGCCATATTGCAAAGCCAAAGCTGTGCCCCCCACCAAATAAAAATCGGAAGAAAATTGTTTGATCAGGGGAAGCATCTTAACTTGCGTTTCGGACAATATACTCCTATGCATAATACTGAAAATAGTGACGGAAATAATTTCGATAAATTGGCAGGAGATTATTCCTGGGCATATTATCCAACTTTTGGAAAATTTCTGAAAGATTATCTAACCCTAAGACGTTTTTTAGTTTTATAAATTCCTGCCAAGAGCCATAGTTAAAAATTGCCTCTGCTATCGATTCAACTGGAAGCTGATCGTAAGATCGGGTGGACCAAATGAGCGTTGGATTATTACGAATTAGGCTTTGAGCCGCGGCAAGTTGCTGATTTGACATACCTACATTATATCATTTTTACCTCAGAGGACGGTCAGATCTCTAAATTAATATTAAAGTGCGTATTGATAAGCTACAAATTAGTACTAAACTGACTGCATATGCATTTATTGAAACGGCAGATCGAGGTTGATATCGATCAGTATCTTCAAAGCGAAGACATTAAAATCTTATTTGTTTGGGGGCCACGACGCTCTGGCAAGACCACCATTATCAATAAACTGACCCAAGAACTAGGGGTTAAAAAATACAATTTTGATCTTCTCTCAGATCGGGAAAAGTTTGTTCCCCGTAGAGAAATCTTGGAAGCAATTGTCCAAGAAAACAAGGTAATCTTGATTGATGAAGTTCAAAGTTTTCCAGAGGCCACAATAATATTGAAAATTCTTTTTGATGAGTTTAAGGTAAAAATTATTGCGACAGGAAGCTCAGAATTGCGACAAAAGTCCGCCAGAGAGTTTGATACTTTAGCCGGAAGATTTAATGAGATTTATTGCTTACCTCTCTCTATCTCTGAAGTTTGGGAAAATGAAAAACCAAAGACATCGGAAATGAATATCTTTACAAAAAAATTAGCTAAAAACTTTCAAATTTATGGGGCTTATCCAGAAGTTTTTTTGAAAGAGGGAAAAATTGACCTTCTTCAACACATCCTAGATGCATACGTACTTAAGGATGTGAAGAATACCAAATTGGCAAAGGATATCTTGACCAAAATAGCTCTCCAGTTGGGCTCAGAAGTATCTGTCCGTGAGATAGCAACCTCTTTGGGAGCCGCTCCGTCTACCGTCGCAAATTATATTGAAATCTTTGTCAAAAATTATATTTTGATCTCTCTACCATCATTTAAGACAAATACCAGAAAAGCAGTTTCTGAAAACCGCAAACTTTATTTTTATGATCTTGGCATCCGTAATACAGAGTTTCGCCAAGATAAAGGCGGAGTTTTTGAGAATTTTATTGTTTCAGAGCTAGAGAAAATGCGTAAAATAAAAAATGAAAAAATAAATATGTATTTTTACAGGGAATATGGTGGAAAAGAAATAGACATTATTATCGAAGATTACAAAAAAAACTATACAACTATCGAAATTAAGTCAAAGCGGGGTGCAGCTCAAGAAATCTTTCCCCTCCCTAATAAATCAGAAATCATTACCGCAGAAAATTATTTCGAAAAAATATGTGAAACTAAACCCTAGGCTGGAGAAAGTAGTTACTTCTTGACATGAAGGCTATATTTAGTATATATTAATACTAAATATGGAATCGATACCAGCCAGAGAAACCATAAAGCGCTTAAAAGTGGCAAAAATAAGCCTTTTTACACCTACGACACTGCAACAGATTTTGAACAATCAGAACTATAATACCATTCACAAAACTTTGATGCGCCTAGAAAGTCAAGAACTCATAATCCGTCTGGGTAAGGGTAAATATCGCCTATCGGACAGTACCGTTTCTAGTTTTACTGTTGGTAATTTTCTGCTCCAACCATCATATATTAGCCTAGAAACCGCTTTGAATCTCTATGGAATTCTCTCTCAATTTCCCTATATTAGTACCTCTATCACTCCACTTAAATCAAGAAAGGTAAACACGCAAGGCATTGACTATGAATATGTTCATGTCGATAAATCATTGTTTTGGGGTTATATAAAAACCGATGATTATTTGATTGCCAATCCCGAAAAAGCTATTATTGATACTCTTTATCTAGCGTCAAAAGGACTTCGCGGAGCAAATTACAATGAATGGGATTTGGAGAGAATAAACAAGCCAAGACTCATCTCATATGCTCAAAAAGTTCGTTATAATCCTTTCCAAAAATTATTTGCCAAATTGTTACTAATATGATTGATTTTAGTGATCTCTTGCAACTCTCTAAATCACTACGAGTCAGTGAGTTTGTGATTTTACGAGAGTATCTCCAAATACTATTTTTGAATTATTTTTACTCTCTGCCCAACTCCCACAACATTGTGTTTAAAGGTGGAACCGCTTTGCGGCTGATGCACTTGTCTAATCGGTATTCAGAAGATTTGGATTTTACAATCTCAATTAAGAACAAGGATCTTGAAAAAATGGTTTTTGTGACCATCAAAAAAATGTCTGATCAAATAATTGAGCCAATAACCGTAAAGACACTTTTAACTCCAGTTGGATTTAGCCAAAGACTTTCTGTACAGACAAGTCATTCCAAAATTCCCCTGACAATCAAACTGGATTTCTCTCAAAGAGAACGGGTTATTTTTCCGGTGCAAAGTACGATTACCACAACTCTTCCTGTTGCTCTATTTTCCCCCATTACCTACATGGATACCAAAGAGATTTTGGCCGAAAAGTTTAGAGCCATAACCAACCGTCACAAAGGCCGAGATATATACGATATTTGGTATCTCTTACGCCGAAATACTCTTATTGATCCTGTACTTATTCAAAAAAAACTAGATTATTACCAAGAGAAATATGATCCAAAAAAAATTGTTGAGATTATACAAAAATGGAATACTAAAGATTTTGATCAAGATGTACGAGGATTTCTCCCTGAAAAGGATCGAAATATTATACCCATCGTTATCTCTAATCTCCTGGAGGATTTAAACCCCAGGCTGGAGAAAATAATTACCTCAAACATTGGATGAGTATTTGACAATCCTGGAACCATATGTTACAAATAATGTAACATGCAGTTCCTGACATATCTATATAGCCTCCCCCAAACTGTTTTTACAGTTGATGAATTGGCTCTGTTTTTTCCCGAAATTACCACTCCCCTGTTGCGCAAACGCGCTCATTATTTCGTAAAAACAAACAAGTTATTAAGACCAAGGGCGGGGATTTATACCAAACCCAATTTTAATTGGCAGGAATTGGCCAACAAAATTTATTCACCTTCGTACATAAGTTTTCAGACAGTTCTTCAAAAAGCAGGTATGATTTTTCAGCCTTACGAAACCATTTATTTGGCCTCTTATCTTTCCCGCTCAATTTCTATATCCAACCATACTCTTCAATATAGAAAACTTAAAGGCGATATTCTTTTGAACAACGAAGGTGTTGTCAATGAAAATAATTATTCTATTGCCACCAAGGAGCGGGCTTTTTTGGATACAATCTTGTTTTATAAGAACTACCATATAGATAATTTGGATCCGCTTGATTGGGATTTAGTTAACAAACTTAGTAAAGTTTATTTCAATAAATCTCTAGAAAAAAGAGTTAATGATTATTATAAAATATATAAGTCTAATGCTTAATCCAGTTCTTCACAAAAATATCCTTATCCAAATTCTGAAACGGATATATTCCAATTCACTCTTTGGCCCAAATCTGGGTTTCAAGGGTGGGACTGCGGCAATGATGTTTTATGGCTTACCACGCTTCTCGGTTGATCTAGATTTTGATCTCCTGAATCCCGATTTAGAAAATAAGATCTTGACCGATCTGCCAAAGGTGTTACAAAAAATAGGAATTATTCAAGAAGTCACAAAGAAGAAATATACACTGCTGTCTATACTCAGCTATCAAAAAGGTCAGCGATTGATAAAAATAGAGATTTCGCGCCGACCGGTTAGCAATGATCAGTATGAAAAAATGAATTTCTTGGGAGTACCCATGCTTGTAGTTAAACAACCCGATATGATAGCTTCTAAACTCTCGGCTCTGTTAACCCGTAAAAAGTTTGCTTCCCGCGATGTATTTGATATCTGGTATTTTTTGAAAAATAATTGGGAAATAAATGAGGATATTCTTCTTGCCGAAACCGGCTTTTCCAAAAAAACCGCCTTTACAAAAGCTCAAAACATGATTGAAAAGATTGATCCGGATTTATTTATGCCGGGATTGGGAGAGCTGGTGGACAATAAAACCAAATTTTGGATCAAAAATCATCTCAAAGAGGAAGTGCTCTTTTTATTAAAAACCAATTTATTAAGTACTTGACACGATTCTGGAAAGTGTATAATATATACAGTATATGGCAACGTATAGCTTAGCTCAGGCAACTAAAGCCATTCATCTATCTCCCTTTCCTGTTTTTAGCTCACATTCTCTGAGTCAAACCTTGGGTATTTTGGATCGCAGATCGTTATTTCTGGTCATAAAAAGATTAATTGACCAGGGAATCTTGGAAAAACTAGAAAGAAACGTATACGTCCCCCAAGGCAGAACTCCCATGACTTTTCAAGTTGCAAATTATTTATATTCTCCATCATATGTCTCGTTCGAAACCGCCCTAAATTATCACGGGATATTGTCACAATTTCCTTATGAGATGACAAATGCCACTTCAAAAAAAACCATTTCCAAAGTCGTGGATGAACGAGTATTTTCTTATACCCATATAAAAAAAGATTTGTATTGGGGATATGAAAAAACGTCAGAAGGATTTTTGCTTGCCACTCCGGAAAAAGCCCTCCTAGACCAGGCATATTTACATACCAAAGGCCTAAAGGGCCTGTCTTTGGATGAATATGACATGTCCAGAATTAACAAATCCAAGTTAAAAGCTATGTCAAAATACTTTCCCAAATTACCGTTATGATTACATCACTGCAAATTGTTCCTTTGGTAAAAAAATATAAGATTAATGAAGCTACTATTTATAGAGAGTATCTGCAATTAGTTTTTCTAAACCATCTCTATTCTTTTCCCGGTAGCAATAATATATTCTTTAAAGGCGGTACCGCTATCCATCTGCTACTCAAGGCTCCACGGTTTTCTGAGGATCTTGATTTCACCGTGACCTTGCCAATCGATGAATTTGAAAAACATATCGATACCGTTTTTAAATCACTTTCAATTGAGGAAAACATCAGTTTTAAACCAAGAGTTACAAAAATCGGAAAACGCTATTTACTTACTGCTACACTTCCAGTTTCTGGTCTGAAATCATTTATTAATCTCGATTTTTCTTTTAGAGAAAACGCTTTGGATCCACAAAAAATGGTTTTGCTTACAGATTTTCCGGTATTGATTACTGCTCCAATTCCTCATCTTTCGGGAACTGAAATATTTGCTGAAAAAATAAGAGCTATTGTTTCCCGCCGGAAGGGCCGAGATATTTATGATCTTTGGTATTTACATACTCAAGGATTTGTGTCAAACCCTGAATTCATTGCCAAAAAATTGGACTATTATCAAGAAAAGTATGATAAGGCATTAATATTAGAACGAATTAGATCCTTCCCTCAAGATATTTTTATAAACGATTTACGACCTTTTATATGTGATCCAGATCGACCCAAATTGGGACAACTCTTCTCCTATATACTTGAGTATCTTGCTAAAGTATTGTAATACTTGTATAATAATGTTTATTACCTAAGACCGCAGGCAAAAAAGTAAGACCCGCGCAGGCCAATATGACAAAAAGAACTGTCAATCCCCAAAAAGCTTCACGCGTATCTGTGTTGTCTGAAATGATAACCCGCGCCAAATCTATCGCCGTCGTGGACTATACCAAGATGACCCCAAATCAGGCTACAGAGCTGCGAAAATCAATCAAAGCAGTTGGTGGAGAAATAAAGGTAGAAAAGAATACACTTTTTAAAATTGCTCTTGGAAAAGACGTAGATACCAGCGGACTCTCCGCCTTTGTATTTTCTTATGTTGATGAAATTGCAGCTCCAAAAGTCATTGCCGATTTTATCAAGAAAAACAATATCTTAAGCTTTAAAATAGGTTTTATCGGTGATAGAGTTCTAGATCAGAATGACATAGTCCTGCTAGCTCAGACACCATCAAAAGAAGTCAGCATAAGTAAATTGCTTTATTTGTTAAATTTTAATATGTCCAAGCTAGTTAGGACACTGAAAGAGGTGACTTTTGAAAATGAATGACAAATTAACAAAAATTGTAGACCAAGTAGCCGAGCTTTCAGTCATGGAGGTAGCTGATTTGGTCAAAGCTTTGGAAGAAAAGTTTGGAGTGAGTGCGGCAGTTGTAGCCGCGCCCGCCGTCGCTGGCGATGCCAGCTCTGGCGAGGTAAAAGAAGCACCGACATCTTTTGATGTGATTTTGACAGCAACCGGCGCTAACAAAATTGGGGTCATCAAGGCCTTGCGCGAAATCAATCCCAACTTGGGACTGAAAGAAGCCAAAGATATGTCCGAAAAAGCCAATGCTGAAGTCCTGATGGGGGCTAAAAAAGATGCAGCCGAGGAAGCAAAAGCCAAGCTTGTCGCCGCAGGAGCCGTAGTTGAATTAAAATAATAGTCATTCAGTAGGCATGCAGTTGTCATTCAATGGTCATACCGTGGTAACAATTGCGTGCCTATTGCATGCCAATCGTATGACCACCGTATGACAAATCAGAATCTACCTGTTGACTATATATAATAACTGCTTCATAATTGATAACAGAAACTTATTAAAACCTGATAATCCTGCCTCAGATGTCTGACACCCTGCTCACTATTTCGCAGGCCAGCAAAAAGCTGGGAGTTGCGGCTGTCACTCTTCGCCTTTGGGAGCGTCTTGGAAAGATAAAATCGCTTCGCACTTCTGGTAACCAAAGACGTTATTCATCTGAAATGCTAGAAGCGTTTCAAAATAAAAGTATCACCCCCTTGAATCCCCCTCTTAATTTAAGAGGGGGAAACCCGAAGGGAGAGGGTGATATTTCATTTCAACACCATGTTTTGCAATCTCCAATCTTAACTTCTGCACAACGCCAAGTCATGGCTTGGACATTTGTGATAGTAAGCTTTGCTACAGCCGGAGTCGTGGTGGCAAAAAATACCTCCCTTCTCTCATATCTTTCCAGTATCACATCCCTTCCTCCTCTTAATTTAAGAGGGGGAACCGGGGAGGGTGATACTGGAAGGATTGAAAAAGTTTTGGGCTGGTTTAAAAATCGTGGTTTTTCTTCTACTACGAACTATGAACTATCAACTAACAACCAAGCCGCTGGTGCAGTATTGGCTTCCGAGACTATTTATGACGATTACAAATTTCAACAGGTCAAAATCCTACTGTTTCAGCTGTCCTTCCGGATCAATTCAAAAATTTTAAAGTAGGATCAACTACAATTACAGCTAACTCAAAAACTGACACTCTAGAATTAGTGGCTGGATCCAATGTCACTCTGTCAACTTCTGATAAAAAGATCACTATTGCCTCGGCTGTGACTGATGTCACTACTTCGGGAATTACTGATGACGGGACTCTGGTCAGACTAACTACCGCTACCGATAATTTTGGTTTGGGGGCAGCCACCGGAGCGGCTAAACTAAATCTCAATGTGGATGATACCCGGGATTTAATGACTGCTTCCAAATCGGGAGTTCTCAAATTTCGCCTGACTTCGGGCGGAATCATTGACACCGGGACTTGGCAAGGCACGGCTATCGCCAACACTTATTTAGCTAATTCCGCTGTCACAGTTACTGCCGGTACAGGATTATCAGGAGGCGGAAGTGTATCACTGGGTAGTTCGGTAACTCTATCTAACTCAGGCGTTCTGTCTCTTACCGGTACAAGTAATCAGGTCAATGTGTCCGGATCCACCGGAGCCATTACTTTATCTCTCCCCCAAAGTATTGCTACCACTTCATCACCAACATTCGCCAGCTTGACACTCTCTTCTCCTCT
>JACRNA010000022.1 GCA_016219445.1 Candidatus Amesbacteria bacterium | reverse complement strand
CATCCTGTCGGTTCGCAGGGCAGAGCGAATATTCACAACCAAACTATATCAAAGATCTTATTACGGGACAAGTCTATTGATAGTCATGGACACCCCAAAATTCTTTTTGTATGCGCGCAAATCAACAGATGTCGAAGACAAGCAAATCTTGTCTATTGAGGCTCAGCTTGCCGAACTCCGGGAATATGCCGCTCGCGAAAAGTTATTTGTAGTCGAGGAGCTTATCGAGAAACAATCCGCCAAAATACCAGGCCGTCCCATTTTTAACTCTATGATCGACCGGATTGAAAAAGAGGAAGCGAGCGGCATTGTCAGCTGGCATCCGGACAGACTTGCGCGCAATAGTGTCGACGGAGGAAAATTAATATATCTAGTCGACACGGATAAGATCAAAGCCCTGAAGTTTCCCCAGTTCTGGTTTGAAGCCACACCCCAAGGTAAATTTATGCTGCAAATCGCCTTTGGACAGAGTAAATACTTCGTGGACTCGCTTTCGGAAAACACCAAGAGAGGTCTGCGCCAAAAAGTCAGAAGAGGAGAAATGCCAGGACTTGCGCCTGTTGGCTATCTCAACGATCCGCTGACTAAAACCATTGCCGTTGACCGCAAAAAAGCTCCTATTGTTAAACAGGCTTTTGAGATGTTTGCTACCGGAACCTATCGGATCATGGATATCAGAGACTTTTTGGCGGGAAATGGCATTATTACCAGTGGCGGTAAATCATGGCCGATTAATCAGGTAACCAAACATATTCTTACCAACCCCTTTTATTATGGCCATTTCCGTTTCCTCGGCGAGATCCACGAAGGGGTTCAAGAGCCAATCATCGCAAAGAAACTGTTTGAGGCTGTCCAGCTGGTCTTAAACAAAAGATCAAAATCCTGGTCAAAACCCCGTATTCTCAAACCATTCTTAGGACTTTTTCGTTGCGGGGAGTGCAACATGATGATCACCGCCGAACAGAAATTGAAATATTATATACACACCAATCATCACGCCACCTATACCTATTACCGGTGCACGAAAAAGTCCAAGACTATTAAATGCATACAGCCATTCATCAGACAGGAAGAGCTGGACAGCCAATTATCAGACATGATTTTGTCAGTTTCTTTGCGGCAGGACTGGGCAAGAAAGATGTTAGACAAACTGGAAGGAGAGAAAACGGAACTTGCCCATTCCTGCGGTGCGTTTACTCAAAGCAAGCGGGAAGAGATCAAAGAAAAAACGTTCAGACTTCAGCGTCTTCTTTACTCATATCTTGATCAGGATGTTGACCGCGATTCGTATCTCAACAAGAAATCAGAATTGTTATCAGAAAAGAAGACGCTGGAAGAACAAATCTTCCGCTTTGAGCAAACGCACCATGCTTGGCTCGAACCCATGAGAGAGTGGATAATTGAAGCCGCTGACGCGGCTAATATCGCAAGGGGTAAAGACTTAGAAGCCAAAAAAGTGTTGGCCCAAAAAATCTTCGGCTCGAACCTCATCCTTTCCGACAAAAAAGCCCGAGGGGAGGGAGCGGCTAACGGGAATCGAACCCGTCTCTCATTCTTGGCAAGAACGTGTTCTACCGATGAACCATAGCCGCGTAATCATTTGCCAATAAGTCAATCCACCCCCTCATTTTAACATTAAATTCCGTGCTTGAAAAATAGACATTACACATACCGTATAAAGTTCTTCTTTGGGTGAGTTTACTATGGCTGGGTAAAATCTGAGTTTTTATAAATTGTTTCTTTGATAACTTAATTTGATCTGACCAGTACTCTAGAGCCTTGTTTGCATCAATATCACTATAGATAAAAATAGCTGCTCTTAACTTTTCTTCAGGAATCAACATAATATTTCTAAAAAAACTGATTTCAACTTTTAGAAGATTGGCGTCGGAATTAATTATGGAAACTCTGCTTTTGTTTGCCTTTTCACCCTCGCCCCAATATAGTGAGACACCAGTAAAAAACAGGGGATTTGGTATTTAGTATACCTTGCAAGTTTATACTTAGCTTTTGCTTTATTCATTGCCATCAATCTGTCTTTATTATGCTCATTATTTCTAATGACAAAAGACGTTTTAATGTCACTCGACCACTTAGAACTTGAAAACCAAGAACTTAAAGCACTTTTAGAAACTTTGAACTCTTTGTTTAAATCTGAGTAACTTCTCCCAAGCTTCCTAGCTATTTCAACTTTCTTAAACAATTCAAGATCTCTGACTAATCTTATCATCCAAATACAGGATAACATCAATAGTTCAAAGATACCAGACTACTTTATTTGTCAAAGTGCCGAGAAAAGGACTCGAACCTTTATAACTTGTTCTTCAGACAAGCGCCTTGACCATCTTGGCTATCTCGGCAACAATACATATTATATCAATTTTGTGCCGGGAAGAGGACTCGAACCTCCACGCTTTTTACAGCACATGCACCTCAAGCATGCTTGGCTACCATTACAACATCCCGGCGTACTTTTTTGATTATATCTAATGCTTGCAGTATTTTAAACCTTTTTCGGCTTAAGAAAAGCTTAACCTGAGTATAATATACAATGTTTATGAGCTTGATTGAAGCAATCTTAGCAAATACCAAATGATAAACTGATCTACCACTAAACTTTAGTGTTCCAGAGATTCCATATAACCTAAAAATATTAAATTTCATCCACTTTAAATGTTCTTTACTCGCCGAGATAAACGTCATATACAACATGAAGCTTGATCTCCATCTTTTGTCCCAATACGAGTAAGTTGTACCATCTCCATCCAAATGACCTCTAAGGAAGTCCGGAAAATAGTTATCTGGAATATCCATTTTACCTAATATTTTGGTTTTATTTGGCATTAGACCGATTGATAATAAAAAATTATATATGGCAACATTACTGAATTGAATATAATAACATTGCCCACTACCAGAGTAGCCTCCAGTCTTGATTCCTACTTTATTATTAATTTTTAAACCAGTTTTAAAATTCTCTATTTGTTCTAGCTCTTTTGAAACAAATATAAGATGCCTTCCATCTTTAGATAAATTACCGTCCGTAGTAATAAGACCCACAACATAAGCAAGGTTAGCGGTCCAGTCCATATCTCAAGTATATAGCGTATACCATATTTTGTAAAGATAATATGTTAAAATATTTAAAGTGCGCGGCGATGGCGGAATGGCAGACGCGCTGGCCTCAGAAGCCAGTGTCCGCAAGGATGTGTGGGTTCGACTCCCTCTCGCCGCACTCTATTCATTCGGACGGCTAGCTCAGCTGGTTAGAGCACCGCTTTTACACAGCGGGGGTCTGGGGTTCGAATCCCTAGCCGTCCACAATAGTATATAATATATGGTATACTGTATACTATGATTACAGATACAAAAATTAAAATTCTGGGATACCTAAAAACTAATGGTCAGGCTAGAGTAAGTGAGCTAGCCGATCACTTAGGCATAGGTAAGGTGGCACTTCACCGCCAACTAAAATCCTTAGTTGAAATTGGCAAATTGACCAAGTCCGGGTCCGCGCCAAAGGTATTCTATACATTAGTTACAATATCTCCCGACCAAATCAAAGAAACTCATGTTTTATTGGATAAATATTTTGCTTATGTAGACCCAACTGGACAGTTTAGAGATGGACTGTCTGGTTTTCGTAGCTGGTTATCAAATGTCAGTAAGTCTGAACAGGAAAATAGCTTGTTATCTCAGTATATCAAAGACAGAGAAAGTGCCAATTCTCTATTTTCATCAGAAGGATGGATTGACGCGACATCAAACGTATCTGCTACATATAGATCAGATATGAATTTGGATGGTATATACTACAGCGATTTTTATAGTTTGCCGACTTTTGGCAAGACTAGACTCGGGTGTTTAATGCTCTATTCCAAACAATCTGAAAATCGTGATCTTATTGCGATAACAGCAGAAGAATCTAAAGACATTATAAATAAACTTATTATTGAAAAAAATATTGATGCTATAGGTTACCTACCTCATAGTATTTTGCGCAAGGTCCAGTTTTTAAAAGAATTTGCCAAAAAGCTAAATCTTGCTTTGCCAATCGTAGATATGTCCAAGGCATATCCAGGTAAAATCAGAGTCGCTCAGAAGACATTGGGTAAGCTGGAGGAAAGAATCAGAAATGCTAGAGAAACAATATTTATTGATAAAATTAATGTCAGATATAATAATTTATTATTAATTGATGATGCTGTCGGTTCAGCAGCGACTCTAAACGAGACGGCCAAAAAAATAAAACAAATGGGCATTGCCCAAAAAGTCTACGGTTTCGCCGTTGTCGGAAGCCTAAAGGGATTTGAAGTCATCCGAGAGGTTTAAATGATAAAATGATTAATGCATCTAGTCGGGGTGGCGAAATGGTATACGCAAGAGCCTTAAGAGCTCTCGAAGTTTTTGCTTCGTGCGGGTTCGAGTCCCGCTCCCGACACTAAAAATGAAAATTTGGTAAAATAGAGGCATGCATAAACTATGGTGGGTAGGGGGATTTGCGATAGGCGCACCATTGACATTAGTCGCCACCTTTCTTACCTTGGTCTTGAGCGCTCCTGCGCCTACTATCCCTAAAGCTGATGTAGCCTATACGACCCAAGTCCTAAGTCCCAAAGATGACTCTGTTCCCACTTGGAATCTAAAGTTTGGCTCTGCTGACGGTAGAGTGCTCCTCATCACAAATTATCTCAAGAAATACAAGTCTCCATTGCTTCCCCACGCCAGAGAATTAGTCGAAATTTCCGATAAATACGGCCTTGATTGGAGACTTCTGGCAGCAATTGCTCAGCAAGAGTCAAATCTCTGTAAAAAGATCCCTGTTAATTCCTACAATTGCTGGGGCTATGGAATTTATGGTGATCTGGTGACCAGATTTGAGTCGTTTGTCGATGGGATGGATACGGTTGCTAGGGGCTTGAAAAAGAATTATGTAGATAAAGGCTTGGACACACCCGAAAAAATCATGGCCAAATATACTCCTCCCTCCCAAGGCTCTTGGGCCAAGGGAGTCAACCAATTTTTAAGTGACATCGAGTAATATGGGACACTTTTATGATGACCCCGATTTTTCCTATCTGGATTATTGGAAAACCAGAAACTATGAACACGAGAGTGAAATTATTGCTCTAAAAAATCTCTTGGGTACCCGGCATTTTCAGACTGCCTTGGATCTAGGTGGGGGATACGGGAGATTGGCAAGCTTTCTGACTTCTTATGCCAAGCAAGTACTGCTTGTAGAGCCATCACTAAAACAGCGAAATTTTGCCAAGTCTCATTTGAAGGGTATAAAGAATATCAAAATTCTAGCTGGTACTTGCCAGAAGACAAAGCTACCCGACCAGAGCTGTGATCTGGTGGTCATGGTTCGGGTCATGCATCACCTGACAGAAACCAGTATTGTCTTAAATGAAATCCACCGAATATTAAAACCCAATGGTGTAGCTATTATTGAATTTGCCAATTCTCTGAATTTGAAATCTCGTATTATGAGCTTTATTTCTGGCAAGCCCATATTGCCAGCTCCCATAGATAGAAGGCGGGCTGTCAACATCCGCAATCAGACCATTCCCTTTGTCAATCATCATCCGGTTTCATTACAAAAACTCCTGATCAAGAGTGGATATAAGATTGACAAATTGCTGTCTGTATCCAATTTTAGGGGATTACCTTTCAATTCATTGAAACTCGAAAATTGGCTTCAAAAAACCCTAGCAAGTATCTATTTTGGACCGAGTATTTTTGTGAAAGTCCAGCGACTTGACAGACAAGCTGTCCTATAGTATAGTATATATAGGTTTTGTGGCTTTAAATTAATTTTTGAGGCGACATAATTCTTGAGCCTCGACAACGGGCAGGAGTCGAGGCTTTTTTGTTGTATAATTTCAGAATTGGGCTTGTGGTGAAATTGGTATACACGCAGGTTTTAGGAACCTGTCCCGCGAGGGGTAGAGGTTCGAGTCCTCTCAGGCCCACCAAATTGGATTTTGTAGCGAGTCGGAGGCGGCTCCGCAGGAGCCGCCGAAGGAAAAGACCTCTGCGAAGCCCTTTTTGAACTGGCAAAAAAGCTGCCGATTTAATAAAGTGTAGTTCGAACCGACTTTTTGAACCAAGAGTTTTAATTCTTGGTTATTGTTTTCGGCGCGCGCGGTTTTGGCCGCTTCGGCGGCCACGTTTATAAATTCCCTCATTGGTTCGAACCAATCGTTTCCGTTTTTTAATGTCTCTGCAATTTTTTCTTTCAGTCCGACTTTTTCTTCCAATAATTGACTTTTCTTTTGTTGATAGGAAAGCAGGTCAACTTCCTGATTTAGATAAACGTCTAACAAGCGGCCTAATTTTTGGTCGACTGTTTGTACTTTTTGGTTAATTTCTGTTGTGTTTTCCTCAACTCTGCCAATTTCCGTTTTTTGTTCCTGATCCAGTTTCTCCAGCCACTTTTCAGCCCATCTTTTGGGGAGATTTATTTTTGCTAAAAGTTCCCGTAGCTGTTTTTCAAACTCGACACTATTGAGGTAACGCTGTGAACAGGGCTGGCGAATTTTCCTTTTTGTGCAGTGATAGTAAACATACGCAACTTTACCTCTGGTTGAAGGATAAAACTTGAAGTGTTCTTCAGCAGTCACCGAAGCCCCACATTCACCACAACGAACAAGGCCGAGAAACGGAAAATTGTGGGCTTGTTTTCTCGGTTTTCCGCGCTGTTTTTGAACTTGTTGAACTTTGTCGAACAAACCTTTGGAGATTAATGGTTTATGGATCCCTTCATAAAATTCGCCGGCATATTTCATCAAACCATAGTAAAAAGTGTTTGATAAAAGTTTTTGAACTTGGCTCATGGGCAACATTTTGTCATTTTTCTTTCTTCTGACTCCTTTTTTAAAGAAAAATCGCTGAATATCAGCCATGGAGCAATTTCCGGTCCCATACATCTCAAAAGCTTTCTGAACGATTGTTGCTGTTTGTCGATCAACTTCAATCGTTCGTAATCGCGGTTCGTTGTAATAGCCAATTGGAGCTTTTGAGGGATAAACACCCCGACGGAGTTTTTGGCGATTACCGCGTTTTACATTCTCACTTAAATTGTCCACATAATATTTTGATTGAGAGAAAGCAATTGATAACATGAATTTCCCTTGAGGTGTACTGTCAAACCAGAAAGTGGGAAATTTCAGGTCAAGAATTTTTTCGGTATCCAGAAGATAAATAATTTGGCCACCATCAACGGAATTCCTAGCCAGTCTGTCAGGGTGCCATGCCAAAATTCCTTGAGCTTCGCCTTGCTGAATTTTCTTGATTAGTTGGCCAAAAACTTCGCGGCCGGGAACTTTGGCGGTCTTGGATTCGGTTAAAAATTCCACAACATCAAGTTTTTCTTTTAGCGCAAATTCTTTCAGTTCGGCAATTTGCGCTTCGATAGATAAAGCCTGTTTTTCTTCCTGTTCGATTGATCTTCGGCAGTAGGCAATGTATTTAATCATAGGCAGTTACTTCTTTCTTAAATTTTTGCGTTTTTCGGCCACTTTGTTTTCCTTTTTCTCCGGCAGCTTTTTTGCCAGTTCAAAAAGGGCTTCGCAGAGGTCTTTTCCTTCGGCGGCTCCTGCGGAGCCGCCTCCGACTCGCTACAAAATCCAATTTGGTGGACTCTTTTTGAAAAAATCCGAACTTCCTTTCGCGAAAATCGCTAAACTGTCAGCTCGTCCCGCTTCGCGGGACTCGCTTTTTATCATTGCGCTCGCTTCGCTCGCGCTTTCGCACCTTTTTCTCAAAAAGTCGGTTCGAATTTTGTCCCGATGGTAATCGGGACAGCCGAAAAACGCAAAAATTTTTAGTGAGCCTTCTTGTCTACCTTGTTTATTCCAATTTGGCATATTACATTATGGAATATAAAATAGAATAAGTCAAATACTTTATGACAAAAACGATTTTTTCTAAAGACCACAAAGCCCTTATTGAAAAGCTCAAAAGAGCACGAGAAGATAATGGTTTAGATCAGGCAGAAGTGGCAAAAATGCTCGGCAAGACTCAATCTCACGTCTCAAAGGTTGAAGCAGGACAGAGGCGAATTGATATTGTTGCACTGAAAGAATTTGCTCGAATTTATAAAAAGCCAGTTGATTATTTTTTAAAATGACTAATTCACCACATAAATTTGTCGTAGCAAAGAAGGGCATTGTAGCTCCCGGAGAGATTGTAGTTGAAAAAGGTGATGTTGGCGTTATAAAGTCAGAAGCAAAAAATAATGCTTCGATATTTTTTATAAGGATTTGGAAGCAAGTTGATTTAGGTAAAAATGGTATCGATATTATAGATGTGAGAAAAACGGGAGACGGATTTTCTAAAAAAATTTGTAATGTTTGTCATAAACTAAAAAAGACAACGGATTTTGCCAAAAATCAGAACGCAAAAAATAATAGGTCAGTAAGGCGGCCCTCTTGTAAAGATTGTCGTGTAAAAATGGAAGGTGTCGGCGTATCTCGAACCGATAGAATAGAATGGCTTAAAAAGAAACCAAACAACGAACCTTTTGAATGTCCAGTTTGTAAAAAAAGAACAATTGCTGGCATAACCAGCAAAGTTGTTCTAGAACACGATCATCGTACAGGCAGACCAGGTGGCTGGATATGCGATAGTTGTAATACTGGTCTAGGGCGTTTCAAGGACGATGTTGAATTGCTAAAAAGTGCTATGGAGTTTCTAAAGAAAAACTACTAGAGATTGAAGTATTTTAGCCTTTTCTTCGTAAGTTCAACATATTCTTTAGATATATCGCATCCAATATAGTAGCGTTTATTTATAGCGGCCATTTTGCAAGTCGTTCCAGAACCGCACATTGGATCAAAAACAACATCTCCTGTTTTTGTCCATGAAAGAACATGGTCCTCTGCTAATTTTTCTGGGAATATAGCAGTATGTTGAAATGCAATTTTATCGCTAGTCGAGCCACCAAACCCTACGGCATAATCCCAGATATTCGTTAAGGTTTTTTCTGGTTTTAGCTCACCTTTTGTTTTTTTATTTATTCCATCTGCCTTTTTATTGAACGGAAGCATTTCTTGACCCTGTCGGATGGTTTTGGTTTTTAAGGGATTAAATGTTTTGGGAGAACCTTTACTGAAAACGAACATAAACTCATAGCAATTTGTGTAGGCATTAGATCTCATAAAAGGAGTGTTCTTTTTCCTATAAATCATGACATCATGGGCGTTGAAACCTACACTCTGAAAGAACAGGGCTTGTCTGAAGCTTGTAAGACTTCTATCCCCTTTATTTATTTTGTCTCCGACTACCCACACTAAGACACCGCCTTTTTTGACAACTCTGAATAGTCCCTTGGCTATTCCCTCAAAATTGAACCGATAACCATTATAATTTCTTAATTCATCGTATGGAGGGGAGGTTACCACCAGATCAATCGAGTCCGGAGGCATTGCCTTCATTACGTCAACTGCGTCTCCGCAGATAATTTCGTTCAAGGGAAGTTCCCTATATTCACTAGGTTTAGCTTCAATTTCTGTGGAAACAACGGTTGGCGACAGCCCTTCTCGGATGACATCCAAAACAACACCTTGAATAGAAATATCATGTCCATTTCTAAATATAAGTGGCTCCATAGCCTTATTAGCTGGTTGCAATCGGATATGCCCCTTCTCTCTATAGAATTTCTTCAAAGTTGCTTCGTGATTATCTATAAGTGCGACCACTTTCTGTCCGTTTTCTGCGGTTTCCTGTTTGCGGACTAAAATAACATCACCATCATTTATATTTTCTTCAATCATACTGTTACCAACTACACGAAGAGCATAAACTTCTGAGGAAGAAAGGATTAGGTTTTGTTGAACCGCAATAATTTCTTTATCTTGAATTGCCTCTATTGGTTGCCCGGCAGAAATACGACCTAAAATAGGGATT
This sequence comes from Candidatus Amesbacteria bacterium, assembly GCA_016219445.1. Lineage (GTDB taxonomy): Bacteria > Patescibacteriota > Microgenomatia > CAZETR01 > Amesbacteraceae > JACRNA01. Next base: position 31,562 of record JACRNA010000022.1, on the reverse strand, counting down.
TGAACCATGGGCCGTGTTTCAAATACATCAATGCTTCTCGGTAAATTTTCCTGCTTTTTAAGATAACTCATTTTCTCGAGGGACTTAACGTGATAATGAGCAGTGGATACCGAAGCTAGGCCAAAATGGTGCTTTATTTCTTCCAAAGACGGAGCATAGCCCTTCTTGTCTCGAAATATTTTTATAAACTCTAGTACCTGCTTCTGGCGCTTTGTTATCATATTGACATTCTAATTTCTTTCTATATACTAGTATAGTTAGAAAATAAATCGAAAGTCAAGAAGCAATTATGAAAATCGGTAGAAATGATCTATGTCCTTGTGGTAGCGGGAGGAAATATAAAAAGTGTCATCTCAATAAGCATCTTGCTGTGACACCTCAATCCAATCCTTTTCACCAAAGAAGTATAAAGGAGAGAAACGTTGTACTTCTAAATGCGATCGTTGATATTTTTGGCTTCAATAGAGGCATAACTTGGAATGACTTCAGACGAGAGATGTCCAATGATCAAGTAAGAGAGCTTTATAGAGTCGTTTCTTGGCTGTGGCCAACAGATACGGACATTATTTCATTACTACCCAAACCGAGTAAAAATCTCAGAGGCTTTTATATGGGTGAAACCAAACCTGATTTAAACGCGATATTGCAAAACATAGTAAGGTATAGCCTCTATACGGATGAAGTTTTAGTAGTTAGTCCTTTTATGAACCCTCGTACTATAGCTACAGATTTTAACCCAATCGTTCACCCTGAATTATATAAACAAGATACCCTAGAGATGATTGCCTTTATTTTCCGGTTAGCGCCTTGGATTGGAGCTGGCCTAGTCAACCTTATTCCCAACCCTTGCGACTTCGATTACTCACTTAGGAAGGAAGTATGGCAGATGGCTGAAAAAAGGTGGAAAGATCAGAAACTTGAACTTACAAAAGAAACAATCGCCGAAATAAAACCAAGAGGTATAGCAATGCTTGCCAAAACTATGTATCGGTTACCCAAAGATAAACTCGCAATTAGCATCAAGAACGCTATCCCCACAATGGATAATAAAGGAATGGCCGAAATGGTCCAATACGTACAAAAAATGAGGAAAGAAGACCCAATGATATTGGATCAGGAACTACCGGATGGTGGGGAGCTCCACGTAATGAGGAACGGTGCAAACCTAGAGCTTGCTTTGTACATCGGACAATTGACAGGGTCCTATCTGTATACTGACCGACGGGAGCAATGGCGGGAAATTCTATCAACAAAACAGGCCCAATCTTCTGAAGGTGAAGTTTGGAGCCCTCTTACAAAATCTTTCCAAAGTCTAGAGTTCAATTTTCTCAACAACATCGATCCTAAATTTGCTTTTAGGTTAAAGGAAGAAGGCAGACTGGAAGGATTTAGGCAGTTCCTACGTAAGGTATGGGTCGGTATTGAAGGAAACCCATCATACGAAGAGGCGGAAAAGTTGGCAAGACGGTTATCTGAGGAATTACAGGAAGAATATGGAAAAACAAAAGAAGAATGGACAAAAATTGATAAGGAACTTCTAAAATGGGTTACAGGATCAGGGGGCATCGCAGCAATTTTATCAGGCGGAATGAATTGGCAAATACCTGCCCTTGGTTTTTGTATCACAGCGGTTGGTAAGCTATTAGAGGCTCGCACCGACAGAAAAAACTTTACGGCAAATGTTCCATTAGCTATCTTTCTGGAGCTGGAGAAAAAGCATAAAGTATTCAAATAGATTATTGGCGGCTCCGCCGCCCCCGCCCCATCGGAGAGTACCTGCTGAAAAGGAGGGCGCACGACAGAAATTCTAACGTATTATTTGGAACATTTACGAGTGCGCCCGACCCACGCGAGCCCTGCTGGAAATGCTTTGGATAGAAGGAAATGCAGGGCGAGCCATCCGAATTACCCGCCAATGGTACGGACACTGGACAGGGGTAGAATAAAGAAGGCGGGGGCGAAAAAGCGGATACCCCACCGCAGTGAGCTGACTTACAAGAAATTCTCTTACTTCGGAAGAGATTGTATGAGAAGTTAGAAGGCAAAGACACTGGCGAGGCGCCCCCTAGGGCGCCCTGCGAACGAGGATGGGGTCGCCGCCATCAATTTATTCTGGGAGGGTGGGATAGTGTGAAGTCAAGACAGCCTGTATTTCTCTTGTCTTTTCAGCTACAATACAGGGGAGAAAATCGTTTTCCGCGGACGGGAAGGGTGGGCCAAGGAAAACTATAAATCCTTCCTTACTCGCCCGCTGGCGAGAACGCGCGCGCCGAAAACATTCTTAAATAATCGAAAGCGCGAGCCCCGCATAGCGGGATAAGCTCCGCGAGCGCAAGGATAAAAGCGAGTCCCGCGAAGCGGGACGAGCTGACAGTTTAGCGGTTTTCGCGAAAGGAAGTTCGGATTTTTTCAAAAAGAGTCCACATAACATAAAATGTTAATATAGATATATGCTGCCAATTTTATTATTTGTCCTATCTGCATTCCCTGATTACCAACAAGCTTCCAAGCGGTATTTGACTGCCAAGAATCAATATATCCAATACCGCACGAGTTCCACCCGTCAGGAAGCAGTCAATAAAACTCTAACTTTATTGTTATCAAGAAACAAATTGATACTGGAGTATTTACATAGCTTAGGAGAAAATTCTTTGGATGCGGAACTCACCTCGTGGGAGCAAAGCATCAAAAGCTACGATACGCTTACTGAGGTAAACAAAGCAAGTCTGGAATGGGAAAATAAGCTGGAACGAATCACAAAAGTAGCAAACCAAGCCAGGCTGACAATCCTCAAGAACAATTTACAAGTCCTTCAGGACAATCTGGCAAATATTGGCACCACCGACAAAATGACAACCGGAAACGCCAAGCTCTATTTAGAAAAGCTCCAGTTTTCCGAAACCAAGCGTAACTTGGTCGTATTAGATACCAATGATTGGTCATATGAAAACTACTTAAGTTATTTGAAAGAAAGCCGGGATGCTCTATCTAGTGCCTCCCAAATACTCCATGAAGCTACCACACGGCCTTAGTCCTGTCTGGCTGTCTATTCCTGCCATGATATTTGTATTAGTGGTAGATCTTTTGATTGCAAAATTACCAATTTTTCGCGCGGCTACTATCCAAAATCCAGAAGGAAGTGGAATATATAAGCCCATTCCCGCTTCAAATATCACGAGCCCGGACAGCTTGACTGAGATCAGAAATCAATTGAGTAATTTTACAAATATCGAAAGCTCTATGCAGATGCCTGTCATCGATAGACAGATATCCTTGCCAATTGACTAAATTTCGTGTATTATCGGCGCATGGATGAAAATAATAGGTATTTGGTCGCAGGAATAATTGTCGTTATTTTGGTTATAATTGCAGGGGTCTTAATCAGCAAAAAATTTAGCAACAAAAGTCTGCCTACAGGCAAAGTTGAGACAGCCAGTCCATCCGGTACTCCGGCAAACAGTACTATGAATACTAATTTCAGACCTCAAGTCAAAATCAATACATCCAAAGGTGACTTTGTAATTGAACTTAGACCCGACCTAGCTCCTAAGACAGTAGCAAACTTTCTCGCTAAATTTAATTCAGGATATTGTAATAACCTGACTTGGCACAGAGTTGAGGATTGGGTCGTCCAGGGATGTGACCCTCTAGGCAATGGAACGGGTGGAAAATCTGATCTGGCTACAGAAACATCGAGCGAACCATTTGTAGTCGGTAGCGTAGGGGTAGCCCGCAAAGAATTTCCCAAAGAATATAGTAACGATTCTCAATTCTTTATCATCAAGAAAGATTCTCAATTTTTGAACAATGAATATACCTATTTTGGAAAAGTGATATCCGGCATGGATGTCATTAACAAGTTGGCAATTGGCGATCTATTTTTAGATACCACAACTCTGACAAAGTAATGAAACGCCTCCCAAATGGAAATATAGAACTTGATCTGATACTTACTTGGAAGGAAATTTCAGAGCAATATGAAAAGCTGGTGTTAGAGGCTGTCTCCAATGCCGAGTTACCAGGGTTTCGAAAAGGCAAGGCTCCAAGAGCTTCAGTTGAACAAAATTTGAATAAAAATGATTTGTATTCTCATGCTGCCCAAGATTTGCTCCCCAAGCTATATGAGAAAGCTATAAAAACTCACAAAATCACACCCATTCTTTATCCCCAGATAAGCTTAAAGAAAGCCAAAGAAAATGAAGATTGGGAATTTGTAGCCGTAGTTTGTGAAGCCCCCGAAATAGTACTACCGGCTGAATATAAAGCCAAGGGTATAGAATACTTGGATAAGAAGACTTCAGCTCTAATTCCAGAGATTCTTGCCCAAGAAGAAGCCAATCATAGATTATCACTTCTTTCCGAAAACATTACCAAATTGGGACTAACCACCGAGCAATATTTACAATCCAAAAAAACCAATGCCGAAGGGCTGAGAGCGACAGCCTTGGAAGAAGCAAAGAGAGACTTGAAAATGGAATTTATTTTGGAAAAAATAAAAACAGTACACAAATTTGAAAACAGGGCTAAGACCCTTGAGTATTTGAACAATCTGGTATAATAGGCCTATAGTCAGACTATGGCAAGTAATAGTGCTCAAAAGAGAGTCCAAATGCCCGCAGACAGCTTTGCGGAAGCTTTACGCGGACTATCGAAGAACCTAGGTGAGGAAGCGAAGATTCAGGTCAAAAAAGCCATACTCGACGACCTTCCAGAAATGCTTGGGTTGAAGTCTAGTGTCGATCTCAAAGCCGGTCAGCAATATTCTCTTGCTGACCTGGAAAAAGCCAAAAATGAGGGAGAAACGAAGGCAGGAAAGAAATATGAGCACAGACTTACTCAAGAGCGAACTTTCTTTATTCAAGCGGAAACCCAAGTCAAACAGCAAATTACAGCTATCCAAGAGGATATCCATAAGATGGCTAAATCACTGGGTGATTTGGGTAAAGAAGTTCAAATTGCAACTATGCAATCTGTAGTAAACCCCGGTGTCTATCACCGAAACTTTTTTGAAACTTTGAGATCGCTTATATCTAGCTTGAGAACCAAGGTGGCCGAATCCAAAAATTGGTTGGCTGCCAATAATGCCAGAGCTAAGCAAAAGAAAGGTATGTACTGGACACAGGCCAAGAAATCTGGAACCAAATTCACTTTGTCTTCCGAGCGCTATATGGTAACATCTACTGGATGACCTCAGACTTCAAAAATTTATTGGAATAGATACTTTGTCTATATTGACTGCAGCTTGCAATTTAGCGAAAGATTCTTTACAATATAAGACATGAACCAAGCAGTTGTTTCTTTTTACTTTTACTTTACCTCCTAGGCGGGGTTTTGTAGAAGTGTTTTACAACCCCGCAATAGCGGGGATTTTTTATGTCAAAAGCAAAAATATTCAAAAACTTATTAATGAAACCTGGGAGTATTCAGCTTCCGGTTGCTCACGACTGTCTTTCAGCAAAATTGATAGAAAATGCCGGTTTTGAGGCTCTATCTGTGGGTGGATTTGCTATTGCCGGGGTCAATTGGGGACTTCCTGATGTAGGACTCTTAGGACTATCGGATATGACTTCGGTTATCGAAAAAATCATAAAGAGTATAGATATTCCGGTCTTTGCTGACGGTGATGGGGGATACGGCAACGCCAGAAATGTCTACATGACGGTACGCGAGTACGAGAGAATCGGAGTGGCCAGCATGTTTATCGAGGATCAAAAGCATCCCAAAAGATGTGGGCATATGGATGGAAAAGAATTGGTCGGTGTCGAAGAAATGCGTTCCAAAATTATAGCCGCTAAAAATGCTCAAACGGATCCCGATTTTACGATCTGTGCCAGAACCGATGCAATCGCAGTGGAAGGATTTGAGAGTTCAATCAATCGAAGTCTTTCTTATATCGAAGCTGGTGCAGATATAATTTTCATTGAAGCACCTGAAAATTTAGAACAACTAATTCAGATCCCCAAATTAGTTACCCAGATCCCGTTACTTGTTAACATGCTTGAGGGAGGTAAAACACCTATATTAAGTCAAAAAGATTTAACCCAACTTGGTTATAAACTGATCGCTTACCCTGTTACTACACTCTTTACTGCCTTGAAAGCAACTAGAGATTCGTTACTAAGTTTAAAATCAGACGGTGTTCCGTCTATGCAAAACATGTTTACTTTTCCTGAATATAAAAATTTAGTACAATTGGATAAATACATATGACATATTCAGATAGATTCGCCAAAATTGCCGACCCAACTGTCATGAATTTGTTAAAGCATACCGAGACCCCCAATCTCATTTCTTTTGCCGGGGGTACTCCTAATCCTGAAGCCTTGCCTCTCAATCTGATCAAAGAAGCTCTGTCCATCATTGAGCCAAACCCCCAATATACTCCAACCCAAGGTATTTTGTCTTTGAGGGAGACTCTTGCCAAAATGTACTCAGTCACCCCTGAAAGTATACTTATTACTTCTGGTTCTCAGCAGGCCTTGGATCTCGTGGGCCGGGTATTTATAAATCCAGGCGACAAAATGTATGTGACCAATCCGACCTATTTTGCGGCACTATATGCCTTCAATGCCTACGGATCCAAATATGTTTCCGATCTTGAAAGTGCAAATACCGTCTATGTCATTCCCAATTTTGGCAATCCGACAGGGGAGACCATGGATCTGACGGCAAGAAAGCAGTTTTCCCAAAGTAATAAATTGATTCTGGAAGACGACCCGTATGGTCAACTCTATTTTGATGCCAAACCACCGCAGAGTATTTATTCGTTAAATTCAGACAAGACTATATATCTGACCTCACTTTCAAAAATTGTCGGTTCGGCCTTACGAATTGGAATCGTGATTGGCAAGCCAGAGACAATAGAGGCTTTGACTAGAGCGAAAACCGGCATGGATCTATGTACCAGTGGCCTATTACAGCAAATTTCAAATTATGTCTTATCTCATCCCGATTATCCAAATTATTTAAATGCTGCAAGAAGTTATTACAAAAATAAGTGTCAGACAATGCTTTCGGCTCTCACTAAATATATGCCCAAAGAAGCATCCTGGACTAGTCCTGCGGGGGGAATGTTTATCTGGATGACATTACCCGAATCCATAGATACCCAAGAATTGTATTACAAAGCCCTCGAGCAAAATATTGCCTTTGTCCCAGGTTATATTTTCCAGCCCTTCGGAGGAAAATCGTCATCATTACGTTTATCTTTTGCTTTACCGACTTCTGAACAAATAAATACAGGGACAGAAAAATTGGCAAAGTTAATTTGTTAGTGGGCACTGGAGGCTTCGCACCCCCGACCTCCTCAATGTCAATGAGGCGTTCTACTCCTGAACTAAATGCCCTAATAAAGCAATTATAGCAATTTTGGAGTATAATGACACAATGTATATTGGGGCGCACGTAAGTATGGCCGGAGGTCTTGATAAGTCCATCGAAAGAGCTTCTAAACTGGGTTCAAATTGCCTCATGACGTTTGCCTCGTCACCTAGAAGTCTCAAGTATCAAATCCCAAGTGTCAAAGTGATAGAAAAATACAAACAAGCAAAAATAAAATATGAAATGGGTCCGCACTTTTTTCATGCTCCATACCTCGTAAATCTAGCTTCTGGAGACAAATCTTATGTAAATGCCAGCAGGGATTTACTCATAAGTTATCAGCAATTGGCGGGAGAAATTGGTGGGTCTGGAACCATATTCCATGTCGGAAGCCACAAAGGAAGTGGGTTTGAAACCAAGATCACTCAGATCGTGACTACAATCAATTATATTCTCGACAGCAGTCCCAGAGGAACGAGATTAATTTTGGAGAACGCTGCAGGACAGGCAGGAACTATAGGAGCTAGCTTGGTAGAGCTTAGAGAAATTATAGATAGAGTGGGGGACAAACCCAAAATTGGAGTTTGCCTCGATACCCAGCACGCTTGGGCATCGGGCATACCCCTCGACAAGCTCTTGGATATGTTTACCCACGAAGTAGGTATCAAATATTTAGCAGCCATTCATTTCAACGATTCTAAGACTGAGTTTGATTCTCATGTCGACCGGCACGAAAATCTGGGTCAAGGAAAAATTGGTAAAGATATCTTGCGAAAATTTATTGCAAATTGTAAATTGAAAATCGAAAATTGCCCAATAATTCTCGAGGTTCCAGGTGACGGTGACGGTCCCCGCAAAAAGGACATTGACTATTTGAAAAGATTGGTAGTATAATATAATTACAATTTATTTTTGATTGCAGATTACCAACCTGCGATAATCAATATTTAATTAAGCCACCATAGTAATTGCTTGGAACCCTGGGAGCAATGAACAAGGGGCTTTTTTATTTTATTTTAATAAACAATTTATGACTATGAATGACAATCGTATGACTACGAATGACTTAGAAAATCTTCGTCATTCCTGCGCTCACTTATTGGCAGCAGCTGTGCTGGATATTTATCCAGAGGCTTTGCCCACTCTTGGCCCTTCTATTGAAAATGGTTTTTATTACGATTTCGACAATTTAAAAATTTCTGGTTCAGATTTGCCAAAAATTGAATCCAAAATGCACGAAATAGTCAGGACTTGGACTGGTTTTGAGAAAGAGAAGTTAAGCCTAAGTGAAGTCCAAAAGCGCTTTGCTAAAAATCCTTACAAATTAGAAATTATTGAGCAATATAAAGATGGTGAATTGACGGCCTATAAATCTGGAGAATTTTCTGATCTCTGTCGCGGCGGCCATTGTGAACATCCAAAAGATGAATTGAAATATTTCAAACTTATATCTATTGCTGGAGCATATTGGCGGGGAGATGAGAAAAACAAGATGTTGACACGTATTTATGGAACTTGTTGGCCAACTCAGAAAGAACTAGACAACTACTTGAATATGCTTGAGGAAGCAAAAAAAAGAGATCATAAAAAACTAGGCAAAGAGCTTGAACTATTCATGTTCCACGAGACTGCACCGGGAATGCCGTATTGGCTATCAAAGGGAGTTATTGTTTACAATGAACTTGTTTCTTTCTGGAGACAGGAACATCAAAAGAGAGGGTACCAAGAAATTGTTTCACCAATTCTCAATAAAAAAGAATTATATGTGACATCGGGTCATTATGATCACTACTGGCAGGATATGTTTGTAGCCAAAACAGATGCAGAAGGTGAATATGGAGTAAAGGCGATGAATTGTCCAAATGCTCACATTGTTTTTGGTTCAAAAACTCGTAGTTATCGCGATCTTCCATTTAGACTTTCAGATACGGATCCACTACACAGAAACGAGTTGTCAGGAACTCTAAATGGGCTATTGCGAGTCAGAGAATTCCGCCAAGACGATGCCCATATCTATGTTAGTGAAGATCAAATTGAATCTGAATATAAAAATGTATTTGAAATAGTTGAAAGGTTTTATTCCATCTTTGGCATGAAATACTCTTTCAGACTGGGAACCAGAAATCCAGAAAACTTTATGGGTGATATTGAAACCTGGAATAGAGCCGAAGATACATTGAAGAAAATTTTAGAGAAAAGTGGTGTGGAATATTTTATCCAAGATGGAGACGGAGCCTTTTATGGTCCCAAGGTAGATATTCTAATGAAAGACGCCTTGGGTCGAAGTTGGCAAATGGGCACAGTTCAATTAGACTTTCAGCAACCTCGTCGATTTGATCTAAAATATTCTGACAAAGATGGGTCTCAAAAAACACCAATCGCCATTCATAGGGTAATTTATGGCTCTCTTGAGAGATTTATTGGAATTTTGATTGAACATTACGGTGGAGCATTCCCCACATGGTTATCTCCAATCCAAGTAGTGGTATTGCCAATTTCAGATAAGCATTTGGAATATGCCAAAAGCGTTGCTGATCAGTTAAAATCAGTTAACATCCGATGCGATCTTGATTCGAGAAACGAACCGCTAAATGCTAGAGTTAGAGATGCTGAAATGCAAAAGGTGCCATTTATACTAGTTGCTGGTAACAAAGAAGTTGAGGCCAAAACTGTTGCAGTTCGAGCTCGAGGGCTCAAAGAAACTGAGATTCACAAGCTCGAGGAGTTCAAAAAATGGTTATTAGATGCTATAATCAACCGTAAGTGAGTACTGTCCTTTATCGCATTAACAACCAAATTCAGGCCAAAGAGTTGAGGGTCTTGCGGGAAGATGGAACTCAATTGGGAGTTATTTCCAAAGAATTAGCTCTGGAAGAAGCCAAAAAAGCCCAGACTGATTTGGTAGAGATAGCTCCTCAAGCGTTGCCACCAGTGGCTAAACTGATTGAGTTTTCAAAGTTTAGATACCAGCTGGCTAGAAAAGAGCGCGAAGCCAAGTCATCCCAAAAGAAAGTCGAGCTCAAAGAGATCCGCCTGACTCCATTTATGGCAGCAGGGGATTTTGAAACCAAGATGACCAAAGCCCGAAATTATTTGACAGATGGCGACAAAGTCAGGTTTGTGATAAAATTTGTAGGTCGTCAGCTTACTCACAAAGAGTTTGGTGACACCGTCTGGCAGAGGGTCGTATTGGCTCTGGCAGACATTTCAAAGATTGAGCAAGCGCCCAAATGGGTAGGCAAACAATATATAGGAGCAGTATGCCGAAAATAAAAACCAGAAAAGCTATTACCAAGAGACTGAAAATTACCAAAAACGGTAAGGTTTTGCATCGCGCCTCATTTGGTAGGCATTTGCGAAGCCGCAAAGGGGCAGCCCAACTCCGTCGTCATCGCTTGATTCGCGAATTAGGCAAAACTATTTCCAATAAAATAAGAAAGGTGATGGGAAAATAATATGCGGGTAAAAAACAACAGACGAGCAAGACACAACAAGATATTGGCTCTAGCCAAGGGCTATCGCATGACCAAAAACCGGCTATACAAAGTCGCTGCTGAGGCGGTTCTTCATGCCGGACAATATGCCTTTAATGGCAGAAAGCTCAAGAAAAGAGACTTGCGTAGGACTTGGATCGTGCGCATCAACTCTGCGCTCAAGATTTTTGGCGTTTCTTATTCCAAATTTATGGACGGTGTCAAGAAAAATAAAATAGAAGTCGACCGCAAAATAATGGGCGATCTTGTGGTCCGCCAGCCAAATGTCTTTGCTGAAATCGTCAAAAAAGCCGGTTTTACCTTTACCAAGAAGTAAGGGGTGAAGCCTATTATTTTATTCACCCCGCATAAAGCGGGGTTTTTGATTTATAATCAAATATATGCTCAAAACAACTCAATTAAAAATATTAGATTCGTCTTCCGTTGATGAATTGCGTGAGTCATTCAAGCAACTTTCAAATCGAAGATTAAAATTTATGGGATTGGATTTAGTTATATACCCCGAGGATTTTGATCACTGTTGCTATGGATATCTCAAAGGTGGTATATATAAAGGAAAATTTAGTATTCGTAGGGCTCGGCGGATGTTGCTTATAGAACAAATTTGTAATAATGAAATTAATTATAAACTTTACTATCAAAATCAGAGAAGCAATAAATCTATAATAGTAATTTCTGAATTGGCTGAATTTTGCTTCATAATTCTACCTGTAAAACACAAGCTAAATACGTATTTTCGATTATTAACAATGGTAGCATTCGGTAGAGGAATTGAAGGAGGAATGGGTAGATTTTTGAAGAACGGAAAAGAAATAGAAAAGGAATTTCTGTTAGAATTGATTCAACAAAAAATATGAGGCTTAGTTTCATGGCCAAGCCTCAATGCCGAACTGGTTTACACCAATTACTGTTATTATAGCACAATATGACAACAAAACCATTATATTTAGAAGATTCATATCAAAAGGTTTGCACAGCCAAGGTATTGGAAGTGGATGGAAAGAAGGGAAATTGTAAAATTGTACTAGATCAAACTGTTTTTTATCCTGAAGGTGGAGGACAACCTTCAGACCAGGGAATAATTAAATTCGAAAGTGGCGTTTTTGAGGTCAAGCAGGTTTTGTTAAAAGGTGACAAAATTATTCATGAGGGAGTCCTGAAAGGTGAACTAATAATGGGTGATAAAGTGGAATGTGAAATAAACTGGATTAGGCGTTATCACAATATGCAGGTTCACTCGGCAGGCCATATCTTACATGAAGCGGCCAAAGAATTATTACCAAATATTGTTCCCATAGAGGGTCAACATGGCAAAAAAGCATTTATTAAATATCAAGGAAAAATTAAAGAGGAATATCAATTACAAATAAAGGAGAAAACTAATAATCTTATTGATAAGTCGTTGGCTATAAATACTGAGTTTGTAACACTCTCGGAACTAAAGAAGCGGTCTCCCTGGATTCCTGAACGTTTACCAACAAATAAACCGTTGAGAATAATGTGGGTTGAGGGGTACACACCTATTCCTGATGGTGGGACACAAGTAAAATCGACTTCGGAAATTCCATATATTGACACGGTCAACTTTGAATATGAAGAAGATTGCACCAAGGTGATCTACTACTTGGAAATTAAGAAAAAAGAATCGACAATAGTCTCTTCAGATCTTTCGCCAGAAGTACTATTGAATATCAAAAATGAAGCCTTGGTTATGATTATGGAATCAAAAGATCCTGAAGAATTAGATAGATTGAGAGTGCATTACTTGGGAAAAAATGGCCAGCTAACCCAAATTGCTCATGAAATCAGAGATGCAGAAGTTGGTAGAGTCTTTAATGAGGCCAAAATTGCTATTGAGAATGCACTTGTAAACACCAAGCAACCTGAGAAAATCAGTGTCGATGAAACGCTGCCCGGTAAGCTTCCTCCTATTGGCCATCTTCACCCAGTAACTCATGCCATCGAAGAAATTAGCAGTATTTTTGAAAAGATTGGTTTTGTCCGGGTCCGTTATCCCGAAGTTGATTGGGATTGGTATGCGTTTGAGGCTTTGAATATGCAAAAGACACACCCGGCCCGTGATGATATCGAAACATTTTTTGTTGATGTTCCTGAAAATAAGAAGTTAGGTAAATTAGTGTTGACTCCGCATACCAGTAATGGTCAAGTTAGGGAGATGGAAAGGACAAAGCCTCCGATAAGAATGATAAATATAGGTAAATGTTATAGAAGGCAATCGGATGTTTCTCATACGGTTATGTTTCATCAGTTTGAGGGCTTAGTGGTTGATGAGGGCATTAATATTACTCATCTCAAAGGCACCATTGATCACTTTGTCAAACAATTCTTTGGCCAAAATCGTAAATCGCGACTTCGTCCATATCACTTTCAATTTACTGAACCCTCTTTTGAAGTCGATGTGACCTGTGATATTTGTTTGGGACGTGGCTGTAAATTATGCAAAGAAGGTTGGCTTGAATTGGGTGGGGCTGGCATGGTTCACCCCAATGTTTTGAAAGCTGGTAAAGTTGATACTACTAAGTACACAGGCTTTGCTTTTGGTTGGGGAGTAGAGCGAACTTATATGATGAAGTCTGGTGTCAAAATAGATGATTTAAGACTGTTATACAGCAACGACATTCGTTTTTTAAATCAGTTTTAATATGCAAATATTGATACCAGATAGTTGGCTTAGGGAATTTATAAAGACTGATGCCACGCCCAAGCAAATACAGATGGCGCTTTCATTGTGCGGTCCTTCTGTAGACAGATTACACAAAAAAGGCAGAGATTATGTCTACGATATTGAAGTGACAACCAATAGGGTCGATATGATGTCTGTGGTTGGCATTGCCCGTGAATGCGCAGCTATTTTGCCGAGATTTGGTTATCCGGCAAAATTAAAATTACAAATTAAAAATTCTAAGATCCAAATAAATTCTAAGGTCCAATATCTAAATGTTCAAATAGATAAAGAGTTGTGTTCGAGGTTTTCGACGGCTCTTATAAATAATATTAAAGTGGGGGAATCACCAGCATTAGTTAAACAAAGATTAGAATTATGCGGGATCAGAGCCATAAATAATGTCGTAGATGTTAGTAATTATTTGATGTTAGAAATGGGTCAGCCCGTCCACACTTTTGATTACGATAAAATTGCCGGTCACAAAATGATTTTGAGAGAAAGTAAAAAGGGTAAGAGTTTGATTACACTTGATGAAAAAAAACATGTGTTGAAGGGGGGAGACATTGTGATAGAAGATGGCTCGGGAAAAATTATTGATTTATGCGGAATTATGGGAGGGCAGAATTCAGCGGTTGATGAAAATACTAAAAACGTTTTATTATTTGTTCAAATATATGAACCATCACATATCCGCAAAACTTCGATGTCTCTAGCCCTTCGTACAGACGCGGCTGTTTTATTTGAAAAAGGATTAGCTACCGAAAATGTTTTGCCCACCCTGAAAAAGGGGATTGAGATGTTTGGTGGTACAACCCATCCTATTTTGGATATTTTAAACGCCAAAGAAACAACTAAAATTATAAAACTAGGTAAAATTGATTTGGGAGTAGAAATTAAACAGAGTGAAGTTGAAAGCATTTTGAAATCGTTAGGATTTGAAATAAGTGGTATGGAAGTAAAAATCCCTTGGTGGAGAAAACTAGATATTGATATCCCAGAAGATCTGGTAGAAGAAGTTGCTCGAATTTATGGTTATCACAATTTACCATCAGTATTAATAACAGGGAAATTGCCTCCACCGTCTTACGACAAGACCTTTTATTGGGAATCAAAAGTAAAATCTGCACTTTCTCATTGGGGATTTACTGAAGCCTATACATACTCTCTGGTGGATAAAGATAATGGTTTAAAACTAAAAAATCCGCTCTCAACTGAATGGGAGTATCTCAGAACCAATCTTACAAATTCACATCTAAAGATAATAACCGAAAATATGGGTCGTGTACCGGAGTTAAATTTTTTTGAAATTGCAAATGTTTATCTTCCATATGAAGAATTACATTTGATTCTCAGTTCAACAAATAAAGATATGACAAAATTCAAAGGTGTTATTGAGGGGCTTGAATTAGAACTGGGTAGCAAGTTTGATTATCGTATCGACATTTATGATACGTGCTTAATATGCGAAATTAATTTTGAAATAATTATAAAATCTGCCACAACAACAAAACAATTTACCCCTATTTCAAAATTCTCTCCAATAATTGAAGACATTAATATTAACTTGATTGGAAGTTATGAAGAATTAATTAAAAAAATCAAAGCGGTGAGTCCGCTAATCAATAATATTGAATTTATTGAGAAATATGGAGATAAATTGACACTGAGAATTACTTATCACGATTCCAATAGACAACTTGCGAATGAAGACATTGCTTCATTTCGCAAAATCTTGATTGACCCCGATTTCCACAAATCTTGATCCCACATTGTTCTGTTCATCGGTAACTACGACATCTATTTTGTGATAAGAAGCGTTGGACATATTGACAGTTACTTTCCATGGTTCACCAACCAAGATTTGTTTAAGCGCTCCATCCACTGATACTTCCGCTTTCTTGATCGGAGTAGGTGAAGTCACATCAAACCGAATTTCTACATCATTGGTATCTATACGGGATTTATCAGGAGGACTTTGCATAGTAATCCAAACTTGGTTACCACAAGACTGAATGTTTTCGGAGTGATACTTCGCATCAGTTTGTCCTTTGAGCCATTCATCTATTCCTATTTGCCACTGGTTCAAGCCCTCTTTTTCAAACGGATCCTTCTCTTTGAATATCAAGGCTTCTTTTAGATCCCCATTGCAGTCACGGATTTTTTTGTGAATTGGGTCGTCCCCAAAGCTCTCGGTGCCTTTAATAAAATATTCCTTTTTGGAATCAAAGCTATCGTGGGCCATATAGCCAGAAATTCTGTCTACATCCAACTGGATAATATCAGATGGGGGATTGACTGGTTCATCCAGCTTTTCTTTAAGGGCTGTCAGTATCACTTTTCGCCATATTGGTGCTGCCCCCGTTACCCCTGAGGCGACTTCTTTCATGGGAGTATTGTCATTGTTTCCGACCCAGACCCCGACTATCACAGTCGGGGTCCAGCCGATAGTCCAATTGTCCCGCTTGTCATTGGTCGTTCCGGTCTTTACAGATATAGTTTTTCCTTCGACATTGATAAGACTCCTAGAGCCAAAGGTAATGTCCCGCGATTTGGGATCAGACAAAATATTGGAAATAATAAAGGCTTCACCAATTGACATAACGCGCAATCCCTCTGTGGGTTTCCACTCTTCCAATACACGATTATTGCCGTCTGTAACTTTCAAAATAGCGACAGGATCACGTCGTATTCCTCCATTGGCAAAAGCCGAATACGCAGAAATAATATCCAAAGGCCTAACTTCACCTCCACCTAAGGCCACGGATAAACCTACACGTTTCAGATTATCGGAAGTCGGCTCGAGTGTTGTAATTCCCAAATCAAAAGCTGTTTGCATCATGTTTTTGATACCGACGAGTGAAAGCATTTTGACAGCTGGGACATTTATTGAATTTCCAAGGGCTTCCCGGATCAATATTGGTCCTCTAAATTTACCGTCATAATTTTCGGGAATATATTCAGGTTTGTCACCACCGGGAAAAGAACTCTTGGTGTCCATGAGCATGGTAGAGGCTGTGAATCCTTGACGAAGTCCAGTCAGATAGACGACGGGTTTTATTGTACTACCTGGTTGACGGGTTGCCAGTGTCACATTATATTTTCCATCATAATTTGGATCGCTCCAGTCTTTTGAGCCCACCATGGACAATATTTGTCCGGTATTGGGATCAATGACAACTACAGCACCATTGGTAATTTTCAAGTGTTTGACAGCCGAAATCTCATCTGTTACCGCTTTCTGAGCAATTTCCTGAAGTTTCAAGTCCAGAGTAGTCGTCACTTTTAGTCCTCCTTGCTCCACCACTTTTTCACCATAGCGTTCGATCAATCTTTGTTTGACATAAAAGACAAAGTGCGGAGCCTTGAGTATGCCAATTTGCGTGGAAAACTGCATGCTATCGATTTGCGTTCTGGCAACCGACTCTATCTTGGATGTAATATAACCGTCCTCGCGCATTCGCCGCAATACCTCGTAGCTTCGGGCTATATAAAGCTTTCCTACGTACGGTGAATAAGCCGATGGTGATTGGGGAAGGCCGGCAAGTAAAGCAGACTCCGGGAGATTTAGAAGCTTAGCCGATTTGCCAAAATATGTTTGGGACGCTGCCTCGACACCATAAGCTGTACCACCATATGGTACTTCATTTAAATACATTAGTAAGATTTCATCTTTGGTATATTTTTGCTCTATTTGCAAAGCCAAGATAAACTCTTTGACTTTGCGGGTGACGGTCCGCTCCGAAGAGAGAAGTACTGTTTTTACCAATTGCTGAGTCAGACCGGATCCACCGACCACTCTTTTTTTGACAACAATGTTCCAACCAATACGCAGTGGGGTCAGGGGATCAATACCTGCATGGGTGTAGAAGTTTTTGTCTTCCACAGCAATTGTCGCCTGCTTTAAACTCATGGGGATATCGTCAAATTTGACGGGGGTGCGTCTCTGGCTGTCAAACACGTCGTACAGAAGTTCGCCGTTGCGGTCATATATTTTTGTTGCAAATCCTTCGCGCCTGACGACACGATCTGGACTTGGTAAATCACGGGCGACAATAACCAAGATTATCAATACGCCAATAAATCCAACCAGGATTGATATTAATAATCCAATTGAGCCATATAAGATCAGCTTTGACTTCGGAAAGTACTTGATTCGCATACCATTTAAGTATATCATTTAGCCCATGACTTCCAAAAATAAATCCAAGTTTATAAAGGTGGTAATTGTCATTGCCTCTTTTGCTCTTATTGCAGGAACAATTTTGCCATATCTATTATATCTGTAGTATCACCCTTTTTAATTGATCTATTACTGATTTTATTTCCAGATCAACCTCCTTGTTTTGAAATCTAAGTAGTGATCCCACCCGAGAGGTGGGCTATATTGTACATAGTAATCTTTAGTCTTCAATATCTATGGCTAAATGTTTCACTCTTTCAAGTTCATGAGCATAATCTGAATGGTCAAACACAAAATCTCTATAGGTAAATTTTGTTGAGAATTGAGATAGTATTGTTCCCAAATCAACAAAACTTTTTCGTATACCCAAATAAGCGGGTAAAGAAGACCACAGATATTTATCTAATTCAGCTTTTGAAATAAGTGAAGATACATAGGGATTTAAGTGTATGTAACGAGAAAGATGTATCAATTGTTCTTCAGATTCAACTTCGACAGCTTTAAATACTCCTTGGAACACTGGTCCAACACGATTATGTTTAGTGTTAAAATAACGAGTGTAACTATTTGAAAATTGACCAACAAACTTGGACACTCCCCAATCAGTACTCTGTTTAAGTAAAAAATGAAAATGATTTGGCATAAATACAAAACTCAATATATCAACTAAACAATCCTTTTTATAATCTAATTCCAGATTGATGCGGCTTTTTTGTTCTATAGACAAATCTTTATATTTAGAAAGTTTCAAGGGAGGATTTGTAAAGCGATAATATTCAATCGTTTGCAAAGCTCTAGTGTAATCAGATATTGTGGTAAATATAGGCATTTTTGCGACTCCTCTGTTGAAAATATGGTAGTATCCTCCAGAAACCAACGGTGTTTGTCTCATGGCCATGCGATTAATATTACCACAATTCCCACCCGAGAGGTGGGATTTACTGGGGTGAAAGTGGCAACAACCATTCCTGCAACTTTTAACCATAAACTTGTATAATAATGGCAAGATGAAACTCTCTGATAACGTCACATCACTATCTGGAATCGGATCTGTGCAGGCGGAAAGGCTGGTAAAATTGGAAATATATACTGTTTTTGATCTTCTGCATCACCTGCCATTTAGATATGAAGACCGAAGAATCATTACACCTGTCTCACAAATTAAAGCCGGGTTTCAAATCACAATCGTTGGTGCGATTTCTGAAATCACAAATGAATATACCAAATCCGGCAAAGTCATTCAAAAAACAGAAATAGCAGATGAGACCGGAAAAAGTCTGGTTATCTGGTTTAACCAGCGTTATCTGGCACGGACAATCCAAGCGGGTACTAAAATTTCACTATATGGCAAAGCCGATTGGTTTGGGAGAAAGCTGGCTGTGATTAGCCCCGAAATAGCAGACCCCGAAACAGCTGGTACTATCGTCCCCATATATCCAGAAACAGCAGGTCTTACTTCCAAATGGCTAAGAAAGAAAATACGTGAAGTATTAGATTTAAATTTACTGGATGAAAGTCTAGGTCAAAATCTAAGAGGAGTCCATTTTCCCAATGAATTATATGAAATCGAGAAATATAGACGGAATCTTGCTTTCAATGAACTGCTGAAATTTGAAACCGAAAATCTGAAAAGACGCCATGATTGGCAAAATAGAGGGGTCGCCAAACAATTCACAAATCCCAAATCTCAAGTCACAAAATTTATTTCTGATCTGCCGTTTAAACTTACAAAATCCCAAAATCTGGCAATAGAGGAAATACTGGCTGATCTAGAAAAACCTGTAGCCATGAACAGATTATTGGAAGGGGACGTGGGTAGTGGAAAGACTGTCGTAGCTGCAGTGGCTTGCCTAGTTGCCAAACTCAATGGCTTCAAGTCTCTGTTTATGGCGCCTACCCAAATACTCGCTCTACAGCATTTTGAAACTTTGAGCAAATTGTTGTCACCTTTTAAAATTTCCGTCGGTCTGGTTACTTCGCAGACAAAATCTATGGGCGATGTCCTAGTAGGTACTCAAGCTCTGTTAAATAGCAATATTGACAATGTGGGTCTAGTCATAATTGACGAGCAGCACAAATTTGGAGTAGCCCAACGGGCTTTATTGCAGCACAAAGGGGGGACTCCACATGTTCTGACAATGACTGCCACACCTATTCCCCGAACTATGGCCCTGGTTTTGTATGGAGACTTGGATCTGTCACAGCTGACCGAGCTTCCGGCGGGTAGAAAAATTATCAAAACCTGGGTAGTTTCTGAGGAAAAGAGAGTATCTGCGATCGAGTGGATCAAAAAACAAAAAACACAAGTTTTTTGGATTTGCAGTCTGATTGATGAAAGCGAATCTTTGAAAGCAATCCGTGCGGTCAATGTGGAATTTGAATCACTCAAGAAATCATTTAGTAATTTGAATTTAGGATTACTGCATGGACGGATGAAAAATAAAGACGAAATTATAAATAAATTTAGAGACAAAAAAATCGATATTCTAGTGTCCACGCCGGTCGTAGAAGTGGGTATAGATATTCCGGAAGCCAGCATTATGGTTATTGAAGATGCCCATAGGTTTGGCTTGGCTGCGTTGCACCAGCTGAGAGGAAGAGTCGGCAGAAATGGCCAGCAAGCATACTGCCTAATGTTTTCGACACAAGACACAGAAAGATTAAAAGCCATGGAAACTACACATATTGGTTCAAGACTGGCCGAAATTGATCTGGCCATAAGAGGTGCCGGAAATATCTATAGTACCTCCCAACACGGTAAGTCAGAACTAAAAATTGCTACATACAAAGATTTTGACATGTTGCCACTGGTCAGAAGAACCCTTTCAAACCTCACCCTTAATCCCTCTCCTTAGCAAGGAGAGGTAGGTACTTGAGAAAAGATAAAATATTGGTTACAATAACTTCATGACCCCACTTACAAAACGCAGATGGTCCACAAGGCGTCAAGGTATTAGGCGGGCTTCCATCAAGCTTACATTACCGACACTGATCGAGTGTAAGAAGTGTCACGAGCTTATCTTGCCACACAGAGCTTGTAAATTTTGTGGGTCTTACAAGGACAAAAAATAAATGAAAACAGCTTTGGATCCCAGACACCTGAAACGAGTTAAGTTAATGCAATGTCTTTACGAAGCGGCCTACCGCATTAAACCAAATTCCGCAATTGTAAACATTTGGTCAAAACTTGGTATTATTGATCCACTGATTACTAACTCAGCTCCAGAATGGCCTATTTCACAAATAAATCCTGTTGATCTGGCAATTCTACGCTTGGCCACCTGGGAACTGGTGATTGACAAAACCACACCCCTTCGGGTTATCATAGATGAAGCTGTAGAGCTGGCACACGAGTTTGGATCAGATCACAGTCCATCATTTGTAAATGGGGTTTTGGGAAATCTCACAAAAACTATGCAAAAAAGAAACGCTGTCATC
Source organism: Candidatus Amesbacteria bacterium (assembly GCA_016219445.1). GTDB lineage: Bacteria > Patescibacteriota > Microgenomatia > CAZETR01 > Amesbacteraceae > JACRNA01. Next base: position 10,444 of record JACRNA010000022.1, on the reverse strand, counting down.
CAATTTTTAGCCAATGAGTGGCAAAAAAATCCATCTGAACTGACGGATGATACTATATTGTCTGAAATGTCATCCGATACCACTCTCTTGACCCGTCTGCAAGATGCTTTGGATATCACCATTCCCGTTGAGCTTATAGATATAATTACCATAGGAGATTTACTCGAGGCCATTGACCCAGTGGAAGAAATTCATGCTTGATTTAAAATCGTTTTTTACCGATCCTTTCTGGCTTAACAAAGCTTTAGTTCACAAGTCCTATTGCAATGAGCATCCAGGCACAAGCTCAAACGAAAGATTGGAATTTTTGGGCGATTCAGTACTTTCTCTTGTTATTTCTGAAAGATTGTTTGTCTTATTTCCCCAAGCTCCAGAGGGTGAATTGACTACCCGTAGATCGCTACTTGTTCAGACTGGATCACTCTATGAAAAAGCCAAACTCCTTAAACTAAATAATTTATTACAATTGAGCCGAGGGGAAGAAGACACTGGTGGACGAAGCAATATTGGTTTACTCGCCAATACATTTGAGGCGATCCTGGGTGCCATGTTTATGGACGGAGGACTAGACGCCTGCAGAAAATACTTGACTCGAGTCTTTCCAGATAGTGAGCTTTTGGCTGACCTGCAGCTCAAAGACCCAAAGAGCTTGCTTCAGGAAAAATCCCAAGCAGCAGGTTTTGGAACACCCCTCTACAAATTGGTATCTAGTGACGGTCCCGATCATGCCAGAAATTTTGTAATCGAAGCAATTATCGACAACAAGCCAGCTGGAACCGGAAACGGATCCAGTAAGCAAAAGGCTGAAACTCAGGCTGCCTCGTCTGCGCTGGATAATCTATTTCCAGATTGATATAATGACCCCATGCTTACTATCAGATTAGCACCAACAGGTAAGAAAGGACGAATCCAATACCGTATTAGTGTTGTCGAAAATAAATCCAAGCTGACCGGAGATCCTGTGGAGGTATTGGGGTTTTATAACCCCCACGACAAACAATTGCAATGTAATCAGGACCGCTTAAAATATTGGGTCTCAAAAGGAGCAGTAGTTAGCTCTAAAGTAAAATCTCTATGTCTGACTTCTTGAAATTTTGCCTGACTCCACTTTTAGCTTACCCCAATGATTTGGTCATTGAAGAATCAGCCTCGGGAATTAGCCTCAAAGTAAATTCTGAGGATGCCGGGCGAGTCATAGGCCGTGGGGGATCGGTCATTACAGCTCTTAGGAGTCTTTTGACTACTTATTGTGCAAACCACAATCTTCCCACGGTCCAAGTCACTTTGATAAATTAGGGAGTTGACGGTTGAAGTCTTGTGTAAAGTTTTGAAAAGGACTAAAGGCAGAATTAAATTCAAGTCTTAAAAAAGGTGGACCGTAAACAACTGAGGATATTGATAATAATGGAGTAAATAATTCCAATTTCTGCAATAATTCTTCCAGCTTATTAGTATCTTCAATTTTGTATTCAGCTTGCAAGAGCTTGTTTTCGGTCATTTTAAAATCAGAAATATTTCCCAGGATTTTGAGTTTTGCCAGCAAATCCCACGGCATATGGTCATAAGGCATTTGTTCTACAAATCCAGCCAATTTTGTATGCAAGATATCTAATTTTTGGAGCTTTAGAGTATTGAGTTTGGTTTCTCGTATTGTCTTTTTTAGACCTAGATCAGTAATCTTTTCTTCTGTTTGTGTAATTTTATCGAGCAGTTTACCAGAACCCACAAAAATCTGAGTATAAGAAAACCACATAAATACCAAGACACCAAGTGGATAGAGTAGCCAAGCGTATGGTTTAATAGTTTTTATTTGAGCACCAGGATTGAATTCCATACCCCTCCTTTCGTGACAGTTTGTTCAAGTAATAATCCTGAAAATTTCAGTTTCAAAAGTTTGGTATATTCCTCAAGATCATTTTGGCTGGGCGATTCTACCGATATTCTCGATTTACCGGAAACTTTATAATCCCAATTTTCGATTATTATTGAAGATGGTTTACTGTTTAGGGTGTTGACAAATTCAGCCAATTTTGGTCTGGATGTCTTAAATTTATCGATGGATTTTTGCGTGCGGTCTATTTGAAGCACTACAGCTTCCACATTGCTCAGGGGTTTGAGTTGGGCCTCCAAGTTGGCTATATCCAAAATCAATTGCTTTTGCCGTACATTCCCTCTCCACATTTTTGTAGTTGTCGCAACCAAAAACAAAAAATAAAATATTAGTCCCAAATGTGTAATCCAAAAGGCTGTATTTTTATATTTAAATGCCGTTTGACCAGTATTATCAGTTTTTGGCAGTAAATTTATCATATATCACGCATCGATAAGCCTAGAGCCACGGCATAAAAAGGCCCTGTAGTTCCTATTGCTTGCTGTTGGCTTTCATCTAATATTACATTGACAAAAGGATCCGAGAGACTGACTTCTAGACCCAAGGCCGTTGATATTTCACCCACTATTTCCGGTAAAGCTGCAGCGCCACCCGATAGTGAGACAAATTTTACCGTTTCACCACTATGTTTTGAGGTGTAAAATTCAATCGTCTTTTTGATCTCTCCGATTATCAATTTGAGAACTGGTGCCATTACATCTGCCAATTTTCCCTCCAAGTGACTCTTAGAAAAACCATAGGTATTTTTGTATTCCTCAGCCTGGGATGCTTCCAGTCCAAGACCGGTTTCGATAGCCCGGCAAAATGCTTCACCCGCGGTAGGAATAGCCCTGGTGTATAGCAAATTTCCATTTTGAACCAAGCCCATATCGGTACTTTTGGCACCAATATCAACGATCAATCCCAGTTGGGTTGACCCAGAAAGTACCGATCTGGCTGTAGCCATAAGCTCCGTTTCGACAGCCAATACTTCCAGACCAGCCGTTTCAGCAACAGTCCTATAAAACTCCACGACCGATTTGGGAACTGCTGCGACCAAGACTTCGATATCCCCTCCACCCACAACATCTTTCTTGACTATTTGATAACTCCAAACAGCTTGATCGATAGGGAAGGGGATAAACTGCTCGACCTGCCATTGGAGTGACTGTTCGACTTCCGAATCATCCATTGATGGCAATTCAATAACATGTGATGAGACCTGTTCCTCGGGTAGTGACACTACTGCACGTCTGCCATAAACTCCTGCTTCTTTGTGAAGCTTGGCAATAGCCTGCGAAACTACAGCAATACTTCCTTTCATATTTGATGTCCACCCAGCCGGTGAAGGCATTGATGCCATGGTCAGAAGCTTCCACTTTTTGCCATTTGGAGCTAGTTCGGCAATTTTGATGGAAGCCGATCCTATATCCAGTCCTATTTTGGGCAGTGAAGACATAAATTTATTATATAGCTTATTTGGCAAGTCCACCACCAGAGAATACTGCGGAGTCCAGAAGGGGGGAAAGATCGGGATATCGCTGGAAGACTTCTATCTTGCGGGTTGTGTTACCTTCTGTCGCTGTCGAGACAATGTTCTTTCCTTGAACCGGGAAAGAAGTGGATCCGGATACCCCTACAAAGTGGGCTACATCACCATTGTACAAAAGCCTGACTCTCAATAATATTTTACCGGCTGGTAAGCTACTAATGTTCGCATGATTTAAATATACATTATCGGTTGGGCAATTTGTTCTATCCGTATCGGATCTAGTAAATCCTCCACGTCCTTCTGGATCATAAGCAAAACGCATAACTTTATAATTTGATAATTCTTTGTAATACAAAGATGCTTCTATAGCTACCGGTGTACCAGGTTCAGTACCCCAACAAAGATCAATATTATTTCCTGTATATGCATTTAACCCGCCTACTAAATTCAAGTTACCATTTGTATCATGAGTTGCTAAAAATATTGTTGAGGATTCTCCCGCAGCCAAGGGTTCCGAAATACTAATTTGTCTCCCAGAATAATCAGTCGCTGTTACTCCAGCAATTATGGTTCCCGAAAGAGCAGCTTCTACTCCTGATTCAGCTTTGGAAAGCGCCCGCGAAGATTCAGCTTGAGTAGTGGCTGTGCCCACTTCGGTTACAGTTCTGGAAACTACTGCCAATCCCAAAGTTAAAGCTACTGCTAAGACTAGCAATATTACTATTAAAGCTTGACCTTGTCTCATATATTTATAATAGACGTTTAATCACGATTACGCAAGACCACCTGGGTCTTAAATGGAATTTCGGCCTGACTTCCTTTCAAAGTAAAACTCAAATCGACATATTTGGCTTTGCGGACATCTGTAATACTGGTAGTCAATGGGCAACTGATTGCACAGGCCGAAAGCGTCACTTGTGAAGAATTTAGGTTTGCTGATCCCGATGCAATATTGGTGCCAGTACACGAATAAGTAATATCATTACCCACAAGAGGTCTAAAAGTAATACTCGTGCCGTTACAGACAGATATTTCTTCGGCAAAACGGATAGTCTGAGTCAAACTGTTGAGAATATTAGCCCCCTCAGTCCGGACTACTACGACAGAAGCGGCTTTTTTAGATCCACGCAATATGCCAAATAGTAGAGTACTGCCAATGACAGACAGCATGGCAAATACTCCTACTGCTACTACGGTCTCAATTAAGGTAAAGCCTCTGGTCACAATTTAATAATATCATTTGCCTGTAGATAATTCTCTAACCATATTACATTTATAAATACAGGCAACATGTTTTTATATAAATCCTTAGCTTTATCTGTAGCAACTGCCTCTCTCATCTCACTAGAATTAATTAAACCTGCTTTCCCTAGAACAGAATTAGACAATATTTTTACTAGAAATCCCTTCCGCTTTTCAAATATCTGCAAGACATGGTTATCAAAGGGTAACTTTTGTTTATATTGTTCGGGCAAAAATATATCAGTTCTCCCGGCCCAAATTTCTTGCTTTTTTAATGGTTTTCCGTTTTTTCTTGGAATCCTGCGGGCTATCTCTAATAATTCTAGGTCATTAAATGGCAAAACACTCCATTCACCATATTCCCAATAAATAGAAAATATAGCCCATTCTACACTACTTGGTGAGAAAATTGAAAAATAAACAGGTGTTTGAAACATTCTATCCCTACTTTTTAATATTTCCAATCCCTTATTGGTAAATATTTTACCTATTCCTTGCTCTATTCCAAATTTTGCCCATTCAAGCTCATCCTTGATCATTTTATCAACATTGTGGTGAATCAAATATGACATAAATAATTCGTCTGCGCCAAATCCACGAAATAAAAGATTAGGTTGACTATATATTTTTCTTCTATTTTCGGCGGTTATGATTTCTCCTAGCAAGGCATGAGTGCCTGGAAAAAAATACTTTTTTGACCAACCCGTGTCAATATCCGAAAAAGTAGTTAAATCAGAAATATCTAAAAAAGATAATTTTAGATTATGCTTTATAGCAAACTTCTCGACGATACTTTTATCAGTATCACCAGTATCATATTTACTATAATCTGAGAAAAAAGTACAGTTTTGAGATATCCCGGCTTTTTTAAGAGCATAGGCTATTAATGAACTGTCAAATCCTGATGAAAGTTCACATCCAATGGGGGTATTGGGAAATCTGATAGTTCTTTCCCGCACCACATTAACCATACGATCTAAAAATTTCTCTTGAAATTTTTCCACAGAAAATGGTTCCTGTTGATTTCTTAAAAATTTATCCAAATTAAAAATTGGTTCAATTTTAAATTTATAATTACGATCAATACGTAATCTATGACCTACAGGTAATTTGTATACTCCCTCAATAAAAGTTTCATGGGTAGTATACATAAAATAATCTGTATACAAATAATCTAATGCCGAATTTATATTTATTTTTTTGTTAGTTTTTCTTCGTATAATTTCTGAAATATCAGTCGACGCGACAAATCCGTCTTTATACGGAGAAAAATACAGAGGAAACTTTCCCGAGACTCCACTTATTATGTTTAATTCTGATTTTGAATTGTTTAAACCCATTAATAAATAATCACTATTCAAACCTTGTAGAGTATTGGTATCAAAATGCTTACATGCCTTTACCAAATCGTCAAAAGTAATTTGGTCATAGTTGACCAAATAACCCTTCCAATCGGAATTGATTTTTTTAACAACCCCTTCTGAGTCGGGTAACAATAAATACTCCCACACTTCATCTAAGACAAACCCCTTCTCAGATTTAATATCTAAGATTAAATGTTTCACGGTAATTTAAAACTAATAAACTATCAATGTGTAACAAATACCCATATTAAGGTAAAGCCTCTTTCCATAAGTTATTTCTACGAAGTAAATGCTGGGGTAATGTCATAAGTATATCCGGCCTAAAGACAAAATACTCGGCAGGGTATTGGGAAGTATGTGTTCTTTCTAGATCCACTCCCTCTATACCTACTACTGGTCCATCAATTCTCAATTGTTTGTTTCCAGTTCCAGTCTTAAATCTTTTTTGAGCAAAGAATACCCCTTCAATGTTTGGTTGAACTCCGTCTGGATCAACTCCGGTAGAACTTCCACCGACATTTGGATTTATTTCGATATTTTCCCGGGCAATGACCGCAAACAATCCACCTTCATCAAATTTGATAGATCCATCTATTTTGGCGTTTTTCTCGGTAATAACTACTACTCTACTAGTTCCCAAATCGAGATTTGAAGATATGACCAGATCATCGTTGGTCTGGACATAATACGTACCGTCTGGCTCTGGTGTACCCTTTAATAAATCATCTGGATTATAGATATTGGAGAATATTAACTGTTCAGGCTTTACCAATGATATTATCTTTCCTTTGATTTGATCTATGTCATAGCGGTATTGAACTTTGTCCGAGATGACACCCTGATAATTATTGGCATCGCCTGCTATCCAACCCGTACTCGAAACGCTTCCGGCCCCAAAACTAGACGCTCCGTTCCCCATGGGGATTCCCGGAGACCCACCTTCTCCATCCTTGGAAAACACCTTTCCTGAAGGAAGTTTAGGATTGGATACCGCACCACCCAAAGTCATAATACTTCCACCTTTTGATTGAAAATAATTACCCAAGAGACAAGATGCTCCGATACAACCACCGAGTGGAGCTGGTGGATTAGCCCCAGCGTTACTTGGCACAAATGAATTGTTATTTCCGTTTCCACCACCCAATGGACACCCCGCTATTGCACCACAATTCTTGCGTCCCCAGTTTCCGTCAGCTACACTACCTCCGGGATATCCACAATAAGTGGGGCATGTTTCAGCTGGCGGAGGCTGTGGAACAACCACTGGCGATCCGCCACAATCACAATAATCCCATCGATTGATTATCCCATCATCCGAAGTACAGTTTTGAGCGCATTTCCCGGGTTCACTAGGACGACAAGAGCCTATTTTATGGCACCCGGGTGTTGCTTGCATGGGGATTTCCGTGCCTTCATTACATGAATTTTTGTCTCGAAAACCACTATCCTCACATTTGCCCGTTGACTTGTTTATACATGCTATATTGCCCGTCTCACCACATTTCGGTACATAACACTTTGTGCGGGTACACACAGTTCCACAAGCATTTGTATAATTATCTCCACAACCTCCATCACAACTATTGTCACAAGGTAGGGGTGGGACATAACACGAAGGTTGACTACAATAATTACCACAATCATTGACATAACCCCCTCCACATCCTCCGCAAGTATCATTACAGGGTGGTGACGGTTCACAATAATTACAATTACACCAATTGTCACAAGAAGGCGCTGGAGGTGATGGTGGATCTGGCTGTGGCCGCGGAGGATCATCCGGCCAACCACCGCTATAACCAGAATTGGAAACTGGACTATTGTCTACTTCGTAAGGATCTGGGGCGTAACCACAATCTCCCCAACACGAACAGGCGTCATAACAACTGTATCCCACTCCGCCTTCCTCAGAAGCCAATGTTGGTTTTGTATAAATCAATAAACTCAAAAATATTGAAATATTAATCAAGATTAAAGGAATAATACTTTTCATAATATCGTAATAGATTTTGCAATTAAGATTTGATCATTAACATAGTAGAGTATATAGACGCGTGACAAATCAGTTGGGAATCTGGATAACTCAATTTTTAATGGCTTTTTATTTTTATCTAGTATTGTAGTGTCGGTATTTATCAAAATTTTAAGATCGTCAGATGATATTTCAATTTCTACTGCCTGTTCACTAGTACGTAAAACCCTGACAATCCCCGTGGTAGAACCCAGCAACGGAGCAACATATACATAACCTTTTAAGGTCAATCTTATTGCATCTCCCTTATCGAGCAATTCAGGATGATTGATTTTACTCCAATAGAGTTTAGATGGATTAATATAGGAAAAGGGAAGTCTTTTGTTAATAAAATAGGTGGTTTTAGTGGGATCGTTTATTAGTCGAATGTTATCACCATCTCGGTTTTCAATAATTCCTGTTACCATTTTTTTACTTTTATAAAAATCCAGAAAAATATTTTGGTGTTCAGTTAACTTTGAACGGTCGATTTTAACCATACCCAAACGGTGATCTTGAACATAAATATTTCCAACTATTGAACTTTTTTCAGCCAAATTGTATACGTCTTTTCCATCAACAAGATTACCTTTCACGTATTTTCCAGAAAGAACTACCCCCGCAAATGTTTTTGCTACATACAGAGTCTTTACTTCCTTGACCGTGTTATCCACTACCACTTCAGGTTTAGGATAAAAAAGTGGTCTAACAGTAAATCCAATATAAGCAATTGTAAAAAGCAAAATAAAACCACCAATCAGAAACGGCAGTATTTTGAACATAATATCATTATATACGAAATCCGAAAAATTACTTTGGTTGATAGAAATCGTTTACATCTGCCTCTAAGATTTCTGTTGGATTTAAGTGGCTAATAACTTTACCATCTTGGTCAAATTGAATTTTAATCCCATGTTTAATTATTAAAGCTTTTACTTCAGGAATGGTATTAAATTTAAATAAGAGTGCACTTGTATTTATACCCTTTGGAGTATTTATCAACAAAAAGGAGTTCATTTCCTTCCCTGTTTCTAGATATTGACCACCCACTCCCATTCCGATTGCTCTTGCAATAAATTTATAATATTCTCCATCAACATTAACTATTTCTGTAGCGTATACGCGTTGATCCAGGCCTTTAAACATATCTACTCTAAAATCTGGAACAGCAGTTATGTTGTTTCTAAACCCAAAAGCGAGATCTATCTTTGCATTAGTTATATTTGACTTAATTAATTCGCGAGAATAATATGTAGTTTCTCTTGGTATACTTACTTTTTCTATTTTCGGTGTTATCTTTGTAATGGTCTCTGAACCAGAATTTGTTGTAATAGCATTACCTTTAGAAGAGGGTGTATAGCCTTCCTGACCAAGATATGGATTAGGTACATGAATTACTAGTAATTCACCTGTATGCTGTGCACCAGAACCAACTGGAATATTTGGTCTGTTCGGGACGGCGGCTTGGATTGGGTTAAGAAAGCTCATTTCCAAATACAAATAGCCTACAATTCCAGCACTTATAAGTGCTGTGGTAAATATTTTATCTTTATGATTAATAAAAAACTCAAAAGGATTCTCCCAATCTTTTGCTTGTGCCATATTTATAAAAAAATCCCCACTTTTGGCGGGGAAAAAGTGTCCTACCTGGACAAATTATAATGTTTAAATAACAATGATGTAATCATCGTTACGTGCATCATATCACTATAGGTCAAGTGGGGCAATACACATTGGGTGAGTAGGACTATAGGTCTACTCCTTCCATGGTGACTTTGTTAATTAGTTGTTCGGCGTCTATATAACACTCTTTATATACATGTGCATCAGTTATTACCCCCATTATAGATCCTAATTCTATTGGTAACTTGAGTGTTTTGTTTAATTCAAACTTTACCTTCTCTGCCAACATTGCGGTCACGACAAAGTCTCCACAGGATTTTTGGTAAGCATCAATGGATCTGAAGTGAGTAATAATGTTCAGAATATACTTGTCCGCTACTTCCAGCAATCTGAATTGGATAGTAGTATGGCAGGGCAAGTAATCATCATATGGCGTGTCTAAAATTGCCTTGTAGTCATGCCACTCAATAAAGCTCATGACGGCCTTTTTACTTTCAGGGATAGCGCTTAACCTCTTAACTACATAATCAAGCATTCTTCCTTCTGTCACACGAGCATGGTAGCTTTTGGCTCCGGGACTAAAGCTAGGTCGAACATCAAAGTCTCGCATCTGATTGCTGTTAAAGGTGAGGTCAATCAGAGCGTCAATATTTTTCTTTTGAGCATACAGGATCTTTATTATCACGATTTACTTTTGATCTTTTATCTATAGAACAGGCAATAAGCAAAGGGACTCGCGATCTTGTATTAAACCTGTTTCTTATAACAGTATTTCTTTATATCTTATTTGGTCTTGATTGGAAATTAACTCTGGTTGTTCTTTTATTCGCACCATTTATTAT